>JBDTYJ010000023.1:0-28447 GCA_040005755.1 Pseudomonadota bacterium | reverse complement strand
TGCCGGACAGCGCGGGATGCGATGGCGGAGAAAGGCACTACAAAGAAGGTCGGTCGGCTCATTCGCTCGGCCCGCATGCATCGCGGGCTGACGCAGAAGGATCTTGCCAAGAAGCTCGGAGTGCGTTCCGGGAGTTACGTCGGCATGCTCGAGTCCGGCCTATGCAAAGGCATTGGGATCGGCAGGCTCGAGGAAATTGCCTCGTTCCTCCATGTGAACGGCGTCGAGCGCTATCGCTGGCTAGCGGCGGCCGGTCACTTGCACCCCCACTTGTTTGGCGCGCTCATGAAGAGCCCCGAGCTCTGGGATGACGTCGTGCAGATGTTGGGTGGTGGGCGGAGCCGCAAAAAGGCCCGCGCTTGAGCAGGTAGTACGCCCAGCCGGTCCCGGCTGAGGAGATACGCAGGGCCGCACCCGGCATCCAACGGCTCGCCGCGCCGGGCTATGCCTGGCGCCGGGCTATGCTGAGCGGCTCCGCTTCGATTGCTGCACTTTCTCGCGCGTTATGGGGCCTTGCTCCGGCGCTCACGCGACTTACGTTCCCATCGACACACGAGCTGGTGAGCTCCGGAGGTTTTGCGATGCGAATGGATCGTCTAACGAGCAAGAGTCAGGAAGCGCTGCAGAGCGCTGCCGCGAACGCGTCACGTCGCGGGAATCCCGAGTTGATCCCAGAGCACTTGCTCGTTGCCATTTTGGAGCAAGACGGCGGGGTCGGCGCCGCATTGATACAACGCGCAGGGGCCGATCCAGCTGCGTTGGCCAAAGATCTCAGTCCACGCATCGATGGCCTGCCGAAAGTGAGCGGCGGCGCCGAGCCGAGCTTCAGCCGTCGCACGACGCCGCTCCTGAACTCCGCTGAGGACGAAGCGAAGAAGCTGAAGGATGACTTCATCTCGGTCGAGCACTTCCTGCTCGCCGCGCTAAAGCATGACAAGGACGTGCAAGCGATCGGGGATCGCCACGGTTTGTCGTATGACAAGTTGGTCCGTGCTTTGGCTGAAATTCGCGGCTCTCAGCGCGTAACGGATCAAAATCCGGAGGGCAAATTCCAGGCGCTGGAGAAGTACACTCGCGACCTCACCGCCCTGGCCCAGCGCGGCAAGATAGACCCCGTCATCGGTCGCGATGAAGAAATCCGCCGCGTGATGCAAGTGCTGTCGCGTCGCACGAAGAACAACCCGGTGCTGATCGGCGAGCCCGGCGTGGGGAAAACTGCAATCGCCGAGGGTATCGCGCACCGCATCGCCAAGGGGGACGTTCCCGAGTCCCTGAAAAACAAGCGCATTCTTGCGCTGGATTTGGCGAGCATGGTCGCCGGCTCCAAGTTTCGTGGTGAGTTCGAAGACCGCCTGAAAGCCGTTCTAAAAGAGGTGGAGTCTTCGGCCGGCGGCGTCATTCTGTTCATTGATGAGCTGCATACGCTGGTCGGCGCTGGCGCTGCCGAGGGCGCAATGGACGCGGCGAACATGCTCAAGCCCGCGTTGGCGCGTGGCGAGTTGCGCGCGATTGGCGCGACCACGCTAGACGAGTACCGCAAACATATCGAAAAAGATGCGGCTCTCGAGCGGCGTTTCCAGCCAGTAATGGTGAGCGAGCCGACGGTCGAAGACACGATCGCCATCTTACGTGGCCTCAAGGAGCGGTATGAGGTGCACCACGGCATTCAGATCACTGACTCGGCCCTGGTGGCCGCAGCGGTGCTCAGCAACCGTTACATTGCCGATCGCTTCTTGCCCGACAAGGCTATCGATTTGGTCGACGAGGCGGCAAGCAAGATCAAGATGGAGATCGATAGCCTGCCGTTCGAGATCGATCAGGTGCAGCGCAAGCTCTTGCAGCTTCGAATCGAAGAACAAGCGCTGACGCGCGAGCGCGACAAGGCGAGCAAGGCGCGTCTGGAAGAGCTCCGGCGCGAGGTCGCTGAGCTGAATGAACAGCGTGATGGCATGCGCGCGCAGTGGCTGCGAGAGAAAGAAATCATTGAACGCCTGCGCAAAAACCAAGTTGATTTGGAGGCGCTTCGCCAGCACGAAGAAGAAGCCCGCCGCGCGGGTGATCTCGGGAAAGCTGCTGAAATTCACTACGGCCGCATCCCTGGCGTAGAGAAGGAGAGCGAGAAAGACCGTGCTGAGCTCAGCCGCGCGCAGGCCAATGGCTCTTACCTAAAGGAAGAAGTCAGCGAAGAAGACATCGCCGCCATTGTCTCGAAATGGACGGGTGTGCCGGTTTCGAAAATGCTCGAGGGCGAGAAGCAGAAGCTCTTGCACATGGAACGAAGTCTGCGACAGCGGGTGATCGGTCAAGACCCCGCCCTCGTGGCCGTGGCCAACGCCGTGCGTCGCTCGCGCGCCGGGTTGGGTGATGACCGCCGTCCCATCGGGTCATTCTTGTTCCTAGGGCCGACTGGCGTGGGCAAAACCGAAACGGCGCGCGCGCTGGCGGAATTCTTGTTCGACGACGAACGCGCCATGATTCGCATCGACATGAGCGAATACATGGAAAGGCACGCGGTTTCGCGCTTAATTGGCGCGCCCCCGGGCTACGTTGGTTACGACGAAGGCGGTCAATTGACGGAGCCCGTGCGGCGCCGCCCGTACTCGGTCGTGCTGTTCGATGAAGTCGAGAAAGCTCACCCGGACGTGTTCAACACCCTGCTTCAGCTTCTGGATGACGGCCGCTTGACGGATGGCCAAGGGCGCACGGTGGATTTCAAGAACACCGTCGTGATTCTGACCAGCAACATCGGTACGAGCGAGCTCGCCGCGATTGAAGAACGCACGAACTTGAGCACGGAAGAGCGCGAAGCGCTCAGCCAGAAAGCAGTGCAAACAGCGCTACAGGCCCACTTCCGTCCGGAGTTCTTGAACCGGCTGGATGAAGTCGTCTTGTATCACCGCCTCGACCGCAGTGAGCTGCGCCATATCGTCGAAATTCAATTGGGCTACCTGGTGGCGCGCTTGGCCAAGCGGGATTTGGGCTTCCAAATCAGCGAGGCAGCCAAAGAGTTCTTGGCCGAGGCCGGCTGGGATCCGCAGTTCGGTGCGCGCCCCCTGAAGCGCGCGATTCAGAAGCACGTCGAAGATGCGTTGGCGCGACGAGTGCTCGAGGGCGCCTTCGCACCCGGGGAAGTGATCTATGCGGATTACGACAGCGCGGCGGGTCTGACTTTTACGAGTCGGCCGAAGGGTGAGCCTGCGCCCGAGCCGTTGCGCAACGTCGACGCGCGCTTGAACTGAGCAGTTTGGGGTTCAGCTATCGTGCCCGCGCTGCACAACGCTGCGCACTAAGCTGAGCCCGGCAAAAGCGGCGCGGCGCCGCACCTGTTCCCGATTGCCCGTGAACACCACACGCCGATCGCTGATGCCGCTTTCGTCGGCGACGGCGAAGTGCACCGTCCCTACCGGCTTCTCGCTCGAGCCCCCGCTGGGGCCGGCGATGCCAGTCAATGACAGCGCGTAATTGCTGGCGAACGCGCGTCGCGCGCCGTCCGCCATGGCGCGCGCAACCTCCGCGCTGACTGCGCCGAAGCGCGCGATCAGCTCGCCGGGCACACCCAGGAGCGCAATCTTCGCGTCGTTTGCATAAACCACGGCGCCGCCGCGGAAGGCCGCACTTGCGCCGGCATGCGTAGTGAGCAATTCGGACACCAGCCCACCGGTACAGGATTCGGCGAGTGACAGCGTTTGGCCGCGCGCCTCGAGCAGCTGGCACAGCGCTTCGGGAAAACGCGCTTTGCCCTCGCCGAACACCGCCTCGTCACCGAGGCGTTCGCGCACGACGCGCGCGGCACGTTCTGCGACGTCGCGCGCGGCGGCAACCGTACTCGCGCGCGCGAGTACCTTGACCTCGATTTCCGGCATCGTCGCCCGGTAGCCGATGATCACGCCGAACTCGGCCTCAATGCCCGCCAGGCGATCGTTCACTTCACTTTCTGGCAGGCCCAACGTACGCAGTAAGACTTGGAAATGGCGATCGCGAAGCAGTGGCGTGATCACGGGCTGCACGAACGATTCGAACATGGCCTTCATTTCGAAGGGCACGCCCGGCATGAAGTAGGTGAGCGCCCGCTGCAGCTTGAGCTCGAAACCGGGAGCCGTGCCGTTCGGGTTGGCTAAGATCCGTGAACCGCGCGGGAAATCGGCCTGTTTCGCATTGGATGCCGCCATGGGTCGGTTGAATCGCGCCAGCCGTTCGGCAATCGCTTGCAGGGATGGTTCATCCCGGACGAGGTCGACGCCGGCCAAGCGCGCCGCGCACTCGGTAGTGATGTCGTCAGTGGTGGGGCCGAGACCACCGGTGCACACCACGACCTCGTGAGCCTGAGTGAGCCGAGCCAACGCGGCCTCGATGCGCGCGCGATCGTCGTCCACGCAGTCGACCGCAAGGACGTCGAAGCCGATGCTGGTCAGGGCTTCGGCGAGCCAGGTGGCGTTGCTGTTCAGCAGCTCACCCCGGGTGAGCTCGGTTCCAATGCACAAGACCGCGGCGGACATGACCGCACAGATACCATGGGGCCGATAACCGTTCCCGCTACTTCGAAGGGCCGGGGCCGGTGTAGGCGCAGCGAAACCCCACGTGCGGAGCGCGCGTTTGGCGCACCTCCGCTGCCCACGTCTTGAGGTCGCTCGCGAGCTCCGAGCGGTAGGAGCCCCCGCGCGCCACGTAGCTGCCGTCCGGTTCCCGCGTCCACTCCGCGACGTTGCCCGCGAGATCCAGCACGCCTTCAGGCGTCGCGCCGTCCGGGCGAGCGCCCGCGAAATCCGGGCCAGTGCCGGCATGCCCACAGGGCCCAACAAGCAAGCCGAAGCTAGCGCGTCGGCACACGAGCCCGGTGTTTCCCCACGGGTAACGGCGCCAGCCGCTGCCCGCGGCTGCGAACAACCACTCGTCGGAGGTCGGCAGGTGCCCGCCAACGAATGCGCAAAAGCTCTCGGCTTCGTCCGGGCCGATGTTGCGCACCGGTCGACCGGGCTCCGACTCGTCGGAAATTTTTGGACAGCCGCCGGCGTTCGCGCACACGCGAAAGCGGGCAACCGTCACCTCTGCCCGATCGAGCTCGAAGGCAGCCACCTGAATGTCGCGCGGCGCTTGCGCGGGACTCTCCCAGTCAGCGGCGCTGAAGTGACTCGTCCCTCCGGCAATGTGCACCCGCTGATCGGGGAGCAGGCACGCGCCGCCGTCGTCGCGCTGCATGCCGTCGGAGCAGGCCGTGGCAGTGCCTGCGCATTGTCCGGTCGAGGTGAGGCCTTGGCCAGCTCCACAGCAGCGCGCCTCCTGTGCTTCCAAGCCAGCGGGGCAACGTGCAGGCATGCGGCGCTCTGCCTGCGCAAAGCGCACGATGATCGCGAGCGAGGCCAGCACGCCCACCCCGGCGGCGAGGGCATAGTTGATGCGCGTGAGGCGAATCTTGGGCACTTCAGGGCCACGCAGCGTACGCGAAACCCGCGCGCGAATCAGCAAGGCCCCCCGAAAAACGGCACGCTGCTCAGTAATACTTTGCTGAAGCTCGAGCTCGCCTTGCCCTTCGCCAGTAAAGCGTGCGCCGCAAATCGGCCGTCAGGGCCGAGCAAGACCGCTGGAGTGCCGTCGCTTTCGAGATCCAGCACTGCGCGCGGTGTGAGCCGACGATCATCCAAGCTTGGCGGAACAAGGAGCAAAGCGAGCGGAACCGAAGCGCCATTGTCGGCCCAAAGGGCGCTCAAACTGGCGGAGAATGCAGCCGCCGAAGCCGTACAACCCGGACCGACTTCCTCCGACACGAATACCAACGGCACGTGTGCTGGTAGCCGCAACGACCAAACACTGCGCCGGACCTCGCGGTCGTCCCAGGCGCCCTCGGCTTCCGAGCGCGCGCTCTGGAAGCGGGCTTGGATCTCAGCATAAGCCGGCAACTTTCGAAATTCAGCGAGCGCGCGCTCGCCGAGCTCCGCGGAGGCAGGTTCTGGCAGCGCGACCGCAGGGGCAGGCAAGTCGGGGTCGAGCGCGAGCAACGCACCCTTGCAGGGCGCTGCGAACTCGGCGACCAGCTGCCGACCAGAGCGCGAGGTGAGCGACCAAATTTGTTGGGCGATTGCCGCGGGCGCAAGCGGCGGGTCGGCGCATCCGTCCCAAGCCTCGGCGGTGGCAGGATCGGGCGTCACCTGGGCGCGCAACGCAAAGCGCTGCAAGCGCGTCTCGCACACGACGCCACGTGCGCCGAGCACGCGTACCGGACGACCGAGCCACGCGCGCAGTGCCTTCGGCAAACGCCCCAGCGCCACAGCGCGCAACGCCGTGTTCTCGCCGGCATAACTCGGCGTGCCCTCCGCCCAACCTGGCTCTGGGTTGGCGCTCAGGATCGCGTGCTGCTCGTCCGCCAACCACAGGCCAAGGTGTGTCGCGAGCGGAGCCGGCACGCCGGGGGCGCTCTTCAGCTTCGGCGCTGCTGCCGCTGCCGTGTGAGGTGCGCACACGGCAGACGCGACGCTCGCTGCGCCGGCAAGCGGTACACTGGGCGTGGGGAGTGCGCGATGCACCGGAGGAGCGCTTGAAATGGCCGCGGTTGTGCCTGATTTTTGGGGGTTCGCGCGCGAGGCGGGGCGAGCGTGGCATGCGCTGAGAGCGACTTCCAAGACGCCGCACAGCGCGACACAGCAAGCGAGGTTCAAGGCGCGGCCTCGGGTTCCTCGGATGCCGGCTCCCCCAAGAGCAAGCGTTCGAGCGCTGCCTCGTCGATCACCAGGGCGCGGAACTTCCGCGCCGAGTCCGTCTTCGCTTTGCCGACCCTCTCTCCGATGACCAGATAGGTGGTGCCCTTCTTGACCTTGTCATGTACCTCACCGCCAGCCGCGCGAATTGCGGCGTGCACGTCTTCGCGCTTGCGCGATAGCACTCCAGTGACGCAGAAAGACGCGCCGGAAAGCGGCCCCGTGGCGGCTGCACGCTCTTTGGGCTGCGGCGTGGAAACTGAGAACCCCGCTAATCTCTCGAGCAATTTGCGGTTTTCTTCGTTTTCCAAATAGCGCCGGACACTGTCCACCATTTTCGGTCCAAAGCCCGAAATTTGGGCGACATGTTCGAGCACGTGCTCCGAGCCCCAGGACAACAAGTTCGGCAGCGATTCGGCGGCCTCCGCCAATTGCCGCGCCGCGACCTGCCCCACGTGCTCAATGCCGAGCCCCGTCAGTAAGCGCTCAAGTGGTTGCTGTCGGGATTGCGCTATCGACTGCACCACGTTCTCCGCGCTCTTTTTGCCCATGCGTTCGAGCGACTCGATTTGCGATGCGCTGAGCGCATACAGATCCGAGACGTCTTTGACGAGCCCGCTCGCGATCAGCTGCTCGATCAACGCCTCCCCCAAGTGATCGACATCCATCGCAAAACGCCGAGAAAAGTGAAAAATTGCGCCTTTCAACTTGTCGGGGCAGCGCGGGTTCGGGCAGCGAATCGCCACTTCTTCTTCGACTGACACCACCTGCGTGCCGCAGCTCGGGCACACGTCCGGCATTTGCCAGGGCACCTCGGCACCGGTACGCACGCTGGAGTCCACGGCGATCACCTGCGGGATGATTTCACCCGCCTTCTCGATGCTCACTAAATCACCAACGCGAATGTCCAGGTGCTGGATGATTTCGGCGTTGTGTAACGACGCGCGCGACACGACCGTGCCGGCGAGTTGCACCGGCTCGAGATTCGCGACTGGCGTCAGTGCGCCCGTGCGGCCCACTTGCACGACGATGCTGAGCACCCGCGTGTTCGCGCGTTCTGCGCCGAATTTATAGGCAATTGCCCAGCGCGGGAATTTCGCGGTCGCGCCCAAAATGGCTTGTGCGGAAAAGCTATTCACCTTGACGACTGCGCCGTCGGTTTCGTACGGATAGTCGCGCCGCGCGGCGTCGATTTCCGTGATGTAGGCGCGCACCTCCTCCGGCGTTTTGCATACGCGCTCCAAGCGATGCGTCGGCAAACCGAACTCCGCTATCTTCGCTAAAGCATCGGCGTGGGTCGCCGCCAGTTCCGGCCCTTCGACGACCTGCCAAACCAGGACCCGAAGGGGACGCTGCGCGACGACGCGCGGGTCGATCATGCGCAGGCTGCCCGAGGCAGCGTTCCTCGGATTCGCGAATGGTGCCTCGCCCGCAGCGACGCGCACCGCGTTGATTTTGGCCAGATCGCGCCGGAAAATCACGACTTCTGCGCGCAACGTGAGCGGCTTCAAGTACGGAATGGTCAGCGGCAGCGAGCGCATTGTCTTTAAGTTGGGCGCGATATCCTCTCCGCTCGCTCCATCACCACGGGTCGAGCCGCCGACCAATCTGCCGTCGCGGTACAGGATCTCGACGCTGGCCCCGTCGAGCTTCGGCTCCACGCAGAATTCGGACACCGCGTTCGCGGGCAAGCCGCCGATCACGCGGCGCTCGAACTCCGCAAGCTCGTCGTAGCTGTAGGTGTTGTCCAGCGACATCATCGGAACCACGTGCGGTACCGTGCGCAGATCACTGCGCAGCTCGTCGCCGACACGCTGGGTCGGTGAGCTCGAGCTCAGAAGCTCCGGGTGCTGCGCTTCGAGGCCGCGCAATTCAGCATACAAGGCGTCGTACTCGCGATCGCTGAGCGTCGGATCATCGAGCACGTAGTAGCGATAGTCATGCGCGCGGATCTCTTCGACCAGCGCATCGTGACGCTTTTTGGCGGCGCTAGGCACGCGCCGGAATTTGCCAAAGAAGAAGCGCGTCCGCCTCAGTTTTCGTGCCGCCTGCGCAAAGTTATTCTACTGTCCCCGGGCCCATGCCAGCCAAACCCGAACTTGCGCAAAGCGAGGCGGAGCGCTTCTTGCGCGAAGGAAGCGGCCCCTGGGCGGACCTGGCCCTGACGCTGCCGCTGTTTATCGGCTACCACCTAGGCGTTGTGTTCCTGCCAGTGCGCAATGCGGCAGACATCGTCACGCGTCAGTTGACGGAGCTGGCGCAAAACAGCCTGGCCACGTACCTCGGGCTCACGTCGGGAATCGGCCTGGTGTTTGCCGGCGTGCTGATCATGCTCGGCCGCGGGCACACGATGCGGGCGTCCCGGTTCGCCTTCGTGGCCGTCGAGGGCATCGTTTACGCGATCGCCATGCGCCTCGCGGGGCAGTACGTCGTGAGCAAACTCGCGCTCTTGGCCGCACCTGCACCCGAGGGCCAATTCAGCTCGATCGTGATGTCGCTCGGCGCGGGCTTTTACGAAGAGATCGCGTTTCGCGTCGGTTTGTTCGGGCTGGGCTTACGCGCGCTGTTCAGCTTGCTCGGGCCCATGCCGCGCATCAAGCGCATGCTCGTGAGCACCGCGTGGGCGGTGCTGGGTGCCTTGGCATTCAGCGGTTGGCACTACATGGGTGAATACGGCGAAACGTTCGAGCTGCGTTCCTTCGTATTTCGTGCGGTGTGCGGTTTCGCGTTCACCGTGATCTACGCCTTCCGTGGCTTTGCGCCGGCGGTATGGACGCACACCATTTACGATGCCTGGGTGCTCGTTTTCTAAGCTCGCTCCGCCAACACGAAATATTCGACGTTGCCCTTCGGCCCGGGCACCTCGGAGTCCGCGCCACCAAGCACCCGGTAGCCGCTGTTTCGAATGGCGGCGAGCACGTGCTCGATCGCGGCGCTGCGCACAGCCGCATCGCGGATAACGCCGCGAGCGCGCCGCGCCTCGTCACGCCCGACCTCGAACTGCGGCTTGATCATCGCCAACAAGCGAGCGCCAGGCGTGAGCCAAGACGTGATCGCCGGCAGCAACTTTTCCAGGCTGATAAACGAGGCGTCCACGACGACCCAGTCGAGCCGCTCGCCGAACACGTCTCGCGTCAGGTGCCGCGCATTGACCCGATCCATCACCACGACGCGCTCGTCGGTCGTCAGTTTGTGGGCCAGCTGCCCGTGGCCCACGTCAATTGCATACACTTTGTGCGCGCCGTGCTGCAGCAAGCAATCGGTGAAGCCGCCTGTCGATGCGCCGACGTCTGCGCAGACTGCGCCGGTGACGACACCGCCGAGCGCGGCGAGAGCGCCTTCGAGCTTGTGCCCGCCGCGCGAGACGAAGCGCTCGGATTCGCGCACGGTGATCTCGGTGGTGGGGTCGAGCTCGGTACCCGCCTTGTCGATGCGGCGGTCAGCGACGAACACCTTTCCGGCGAGCACCAGCGCTTGAGCACGAGCTCGCGTTGGCGCGAGCTGGCGCTCCACGAGTAGCAGATCGATGCGACGTTTAGCCGGCACGCGCGCACCCTAGCGCGCGCGCTCAGTGCTCACCGCACCGGCCCGCCGGGCCGATAGCGGGCGCCCGCTTTGGCGCACTGCGTTACAGCGAGTTTGCATGTCGGAAACAATCCAAGCCAGGATGCCGTGCATGAAGAGTGCAAAACATAGCCCGTTTCACGTGTTATTCGCTGGCGCCGCCCTGGTTGGCGCTGGCGTCACGTTCTCCGGCGTCGCCTCCGCGCAGCACGCGACCGCAACCGCAACGACCACTACCACCACCACCACCACGCCAGTCGTTGCCGCGACGCCTGCGACCGCCTCGCCTGCGCCCGTTCAAACCGGAATGACGCTGCCGGGTGCTACCCCGGACCCTGCCGCTGACGCCGCCGACCACGCCGCTGTCGTTGGCCATTTTGGTATCGGCTACATGGGTCGGCGCACGATCGTCACGGACATCGGCGCCCCGGACCCGGTGTCGGTCGACGCGCCCGTGATCGGCGCTCGTTATTGGTTGGACCCGATGATCGGCATCGACGCGGGTCTCGGCATGTTGCTCAGCGCCGGCTCGAACAAGGTCGGTAACGCGAGTACGGACAGCCAGGGCTACACCGTCTTCATTTTGCACGGCGGTGTTCCACTCGCGCTCGCCGGCTCGAGGCATTTTAGCTTTCAGGTCGTCCCAGAAGCGAACCTTGGCTTCTCGAGCTCGCAGCGCGCGGCAGGTGGCGACAAACTGAGCGGCTTTCACTTGGACTTGGGCGCGCGCGCGGGCGCGGAAATTCAATTCGGATTCATCGGCATTCCGGAGCTTTCGCTGCAAGCAGGCGTCGGGCTCGCTCTCAATTACGACCGCGTGAAGGCAACCCCAGCAGCGGGTCAAGCAACGGTGCAGAGTCGCACTTCGCTCGCTACGTCGGTAGGCGACAACCCGTGGAATATTTTCACCGGCAACATCGCAGCACTTTACTATTTCGACTGACAGCCGGAGGTTTTGCATGAGGGCGCATTCAGTAGTCACGTGTCTGATGGCCTCTGGCTTGCTACTGGCCTGTGGCGACGGCGGTGCGCCTGGCGGCCCGCCGGACATCGGCGAAGAACGACCGCCGCCCAGCACCCAAGACGCGCGGGCCAGCGCGCAGCGCCCGCCGCAGAACGCTGAGCGCGCGCCGCAGAATGCGCAGGACCCGCCCGAGCCGCGGGAGCTAGGGTCCGGTTCCGTTGCGACCGGACCGGGCTCGACACCGATCGAGACGCACGGCGATGGCGGCGCCGACGGCAAATAGTTGACGAGCGCCAGGCCCGGATCCGGGCTTGGCGCGCGTTTCTTGCTCGGCCTGCGCCGTGCACCCAGCAGAGTGATGCGGGTGGATGGGGTTTTGTGGTGTGCGGCCGGCGCGGTAGCGGGCGGCTTGGCCGCGGTGTATCCCGGCCCGTCCCTCTTCTGCGCGCTGTTCAGCGTGCTTTCACTGTGGCGCGGGGTCTCGCGGCGCGCGCTCGTGTGCGGCGTGCTCGCGTTCGCGCTGAGCGCCGCCCGCGGCGCGCAACAAATTCGCGCTTTCGAAACCGCGCGCATCGAAGCACGCGACGCCATCGGCCCGCCGAGTCGTTGTGACCTCGATGCCCTCGTCGTCGCTTCGCCCGTGTGGTCCGACGGCACGGCGAGCTTCGTCGCTCGAGTGACGCGCGCCGAGTGCGCTGATCACGCGCTACCAGTGCCGTTCACGGCTCGTTTGCACGGAGGGCCAGATGGTTTGGCTCGTCAAGACCGCTTTCACGCGATCGCGGATCTCGCGCCGGTGCAGCTGTTTCGCAATCTGGACACAGCGGATCCGACGCCGAACGCGGCGCGCCAAGGCATCGTGCTCACCGGGGGCGTGCTCACGCTGAATCTGCTCGAGCGTCAGTTCGGGTTGCGTACGCTCTTGGATCGCGCACGCGCGCACGCGCGCCTGCGCATCGTAGCAACCTTCGCGCCCGCGGCGGCGGCAATGGCGCGCGCGCTAGTGCTCGGCGAGAGCGACCTGCCGCCCGAGGACGCGTTAGCTTTTCAGAAGAGCGGCCTCTCCCACATGCTTGCAGTGAGCGGCACGCACTTGGTCTTCGCCGTCGTCGCCTTGGTGGAGGCGCTCAGCTTCGTGCTGGTGCGCATCGAGGCGCTGTCTGCACGCTGGGTGGTGGCGCGCTGGGCGAACCTGTGCGGTGTGCCACTGTCCCTGGCGTATGCGGATTTCGCGGGTGGGGGGGGCTCGGCGTGGCGCGCCGCATTCATGCTTTGCGTCGCATTTTCGGCGCGCGCCTTGGGTCGGAAGCCGCTCACGGTGCGCACTTTCGGGCTATCTACGCTGATTTTCGCCGTGCTCGATCCGCTGTGCGCTTTCGATTTGTCTTTCATGCTCTCGGTGGCTGCAACCTCGGGGCTGATCTGGCTGGGGCGCCCCTGGGCGACGCGCTGCGAGCGCATCCCCTCGCGCCCGGTGCGCTTCTTGGCGGTGAGCTTCGCCACCACACTGTCGGCAACGCTTCCCTGCGCGCCTCTGCTCGCACTGTTGGCATCTGGCGTCACGCTCGCGGGCCTCGTGGCGAACGTGCTCGCGGCGCCCCTCGGCGAAACGGTCGCGCTCCCCCTGTGCTTGTCGCACCTTCTGCTGGGCCCTGTTCCAGCACTCGAGCGCGGCGCGGCATTGGTGGCCTCCGGTGCGTTGTTAATCGTGAAGCGCATCGCTCATGCCAGCGCCGACGCAAGCTATTTGGCTGTCGCGCTGCCGGAGCCGGGGCGCTTTCAGCTAGCCATGCTGGCTGTGTTCGCAGTCGGTTGGGTGGCTCTGCGCGGCCTTAGCTTCGCCGAGCTCGAGCCACGCCGCCGCCGGCACCTGAAGAGCGCCTGGCTCGTGGCCGCGGCGCTCGCGCTCGTCGCGCTCGAAGCGGCCGCGCGTCGCGCTGGGAGCCCGCGCGGCCTCTTGCGCGCCAGCGCGCTCGACGTCGGACAGGGGGATTCGAACCTGATCGACTTCCCGAATGGCGCCGTGATGTTGATCGACGGCGGCGGTTTCGTGGGCAGCCCGGTCGATCCGGGGAAAGTCGTGGTGCTTCCCGTGCTGCGCGCCCGACGCCGCACCCACGTGGATGTCGTGGCGCTGAGCCATCCGCACCCCGATCATTTCACGGGCCTACTGAGCGCCCTGCCGGAACTGGACATCGGCGAGTTCTGGGACACCGGGCAAGGGGAAACGGAGGGCGCAGGTCCGCTGTACGCCGAGCTTTTGCGTGCGTTGCGCGCTCGCGGCGTGCCGGTTCGCCACCCCGCTGAACTGTGCGGTGCAGCGCACCCATTCGGCGGGGCGGTGTTGCGCGTGCTGGCGCCTTGCCCCGCTTTCACAGCGCGCCGCGGGGCCAACGACAACTCATTCGTGATTTCTATCGCTTATGGCACGCGACGCTTTCTGTTCATGGGCGACGCCGAGCGTGAAGAGGAAACGGAGCTGCTAGGGACGCACGCCGCCGACCTGCGCGCGGACTACCTCAAGGTGGGGCACCACGGCAGTCGCACTTCGACCAGTGAAGCGTTTCTGTCGCTCGTTGCGCCGAGCCTTGCCACGCTCTCGTGCGGCGTCCGAAACCGCTTTGGTCATCCGCACTTGCAAACCGTCGAACGGCTCGCAGCGCACGCCGTCCGCGCACTCCGCTTAGATCGCAGCGGCTCAGTCATCACTACTACCGACGGTGAGTCCCTATCTGCGCGGGCTGCGCGGCTTCCGCTGTGAGGTCTTGCCGCGCGTTGGCGTCTACGAGACACTCGTTTGGGTGAGCGCCTTTTCCCCGCCAGAAGTTCGTGAGCTGATCAGCGCAGAGCGCATCGCAGCCCGCGTGTCCGAGCTCGCCGCCCAGATCACTCGCGATTACGCGGGCCGGTCTCTGGTGCTGCTGTGCGTGCTCAAGGGCAGCTTCGTGCTCGCCGCTGATTTGGCGCGCGCCATCGGGTTGCCCCTGCGCATCGAGTTTCTCGGCGTTCGCAGCTACGGGGACGACACGAAGTCGAGCGGCGTCGTACAAATTACTCAAGATTTGACGCGGCCGGTGGACGGCGACGACATCTTGCTCGTCGAGGACATCGTCGATACTGGGCTTACTCTGTCGTATTTGCGCGAGCAGCTTCGTTCACGCAACCCCGCCTCCATCAAGGTAGCCGCACTCTTGCATAAGCCTGCGCGCATTCAGCGCGAGGTCGAGATTGACTACCTGGGCTTCACGATCGACGACGTATTCGTCGTCGGCTATGGGCTGGATTACGCGGAGCGCTACCGGAACCTGCCCTTCGTGGGCGTGCTCGATCCGCCGCCGACCGCCTCCCCATGACGTCGCGCGCGCCAACGGAGTAGGCCTAGGTGGCCGCGTGCGCCAACGCGGATGGCACCCTTGGCCTGCGAATCGTGCAAAATCGGCGTGGCGCGCTATTTGCTGCCCTTGAGGTTCGGTGATGAAAATAGCTTTTCTGTGCGCGCTGCTCGGCGGCCTCTTCGCCTGCGGGGGCCGCGTCGAGGATCCCAAGTCTGGCGGTTCGGCGGGCGAGGACACGGCTCCAACTTCCTCGGGGAATAACGACGGCGCCGGCAAATCAGGCGCTAGCGGTTCCTTCCCTGCGCACGAGTTGGGCGACTGTAAGCCGGGCTTCGATCGCGCCAGCAACCCGGCGCGCTCGTGCAACTGGTTGACCGACTCCGGGCTCTGCTTCGAGACGAATGACGATGCTTGCGCCTGCATCTGCCCGGCGGAGGAGAACAGCGTTTGTTACAGCCCGTTCTACAACGGCGATGGCTCCGCGACTTTGGTCCATTGTATCTGACCGGGCTGCGTGCTCACTCCCCGTCGCTCGGTTTGGCTTCGGGATCGGGCTGCTTCGTTTCGGCGCCCGGCTCGGCACCGCGCAGGCGCTGCAAGCGCTCGCCAATTGCCTTCTCTAGCCCTTGGTTGGTCGGCTCGTAGAAACGCGCCCCAATGAGCTCGTCCGGCAAGTACGTCTCGCCGGGCACAAAACTGCCGTCCCGCTCGGGGGGGTATTGGTAGCCTCGCCCGTAGCCTTCGTCCTTCATCAAGCGCGTGACCGCGTTGCGCAGCTTCTTCGGAACCGGCAGCGAGCCGCGCTCCTCGATCGCGGCTCGCGTGGCGCCGATGGCGCGCTTCACGGCGTTCGACTTGGGGCAGCTCGCCAAATACAAACAGGCGTGAGACAGCGGATAGATGCCTTCCGGCATGCCCATGCGTCGAAACGCGCTGTCCGCGTTGACCGCAACCTCGAGCGCGCGCGGATCTGCGTTGCCGATGTCTTCGCTGGCGAAAATCAGCAAGCGGCGCAGCAAGAATAGCGGATCATCGCCGGCATCCAGCATACGAAACAGCCAATACAAGGCGGCGTCCGGATCGCTGCCACGCATTGATTTGATCAGCGCACTGGCAACATTGTAGTGCTCCTCACCTGATTTGTCGTACAGCAGCGTGCGCGCTTCGCCGGCGCGCTCCACGGTCCCGCCGTCCAGCGTGGGAGCGCCTTCGGGCAACAGGGAAACGGCGACTTCCAGCAACCCGAGCGCGCGTCGCGCGTCACCGCCTGAAACCTTGGCGATCGCTAGCAGCGCGTCGGGTTCGGCCTGCACGCCGCGCTCCCCGAGGCCGCGCTCCGCATCGCGCAGCGCGCGCTCCAGGAGGGTCACAATGTCCGCCTCTTTCAGGCCCTCCAGGTGAAAGACGCGGCAGCGCGAGAGCACTGCCGCGTTGACCGCGAACGATGGATTTTCGGTGGTCGCGCCGATCAGCGTCACCGTGCCGTTCTCGACGTGCGGCAAGAACGCATCCTGTTGGCTGCGGTTGAAGCGATGGATTTCATCCACGAACAACGTCGTGCCGCGTCCCTGATACGCGCGTCGCTCGCGCGCGGCGTCGATGATCGTCCGTAGCTCCTGCACGCCGCCCAGCACTGCGCTGAAGGCCACGAACTCCGTCTTCGTCAGACGCGAAATCACGTGCGCGAGCGAGGTTTTGCCCGAGCCTGGCGGCCCCCACAAAATTAGCGACGGCACGCGGTCTCGCGCGATTGCTTCGTGTAACAGCCGCCCCTCGCGCAAGAGCGCCTCTTGCCCCAGCACCTCTTCGAGGGTGCGCGGGCGCATGCGTTCCGCGAGCGGCGGCGGAGGAGCGCTGAGGTGGCCGCGGCGAGCGGCTGCTTCCAGCAAGGTCGGCTCGGGTGGGCGCGCCCCGCGCCGGGTTGCCACGTTACCCGCCAGCTTTCGGCCGCGCGCCGAAAATCGCCGTGCCCACACGCACCATCGTGGCGCCGGCGGCGACGGCGTACTCCAAATCCGCAGTCATACCCATGCTTAGCTCGGGCAAGCGCTGCGCGCCGCCATGAAGGTCCCGTATTCGCACGAGCTCGTCGAAGTAGGGCCGCGCGCCGCCGGGATCTTCGGTGTGCGGGGGCACGCACATCAGGCCACGCAGAACGAGGTTCTTCGCGGCGCTCGCGGCGCTCAAGACTTGCGGCAAGGTCTCCGGCGAGCAGCCGCTCTTTTGGGTTTCCCCGCCCACGTTGACCTCGATCAAGACCGCGAGCCCGTGCGCCCGCTTGTCCAATTCATGCACCAGCTCCACCGAATGCACGGTGTGCAAGAGCGCCGCAATTGGCGCGACGACGCGCGCCTTATTGCGTTGCAGGTGACCAATCATGTGCCAGCGGAGCTCCACCAGGTCGGCCAGCTCCGTCGCCTTCTGCTGCAGCTCTTGCACGTAATTCTCGCCAAAATCGCGCTGGCCGGTCGCATAAGCCGCGCGAATCGCAGCTGTCGATTGGAACTTGGAGACCGCGATGAGCTGCACCGAATCTGCGGCTCGGCCGGCGCGCGCGACGGCCTCGGCTAGCTGCGTGCGAACTCGAGACAAGCCAAGAGCGACGTCCGTCACGCGCGCCTCAATTGGATTGCTTCTTGAGCTCGACGGCCGCGCCGCGCACCCGCAAGCTGTCGCCGCTGGAAGCCTGGAGTGTCCCCTTGAAGCCATCACCATCACGGCTCGCAACCAGCGTGCCGTGGAGGCCCGCTTTGTCGTCGGGGGTGAACTGCACGCGTAGGGTGTCGTCTTCGACTTTACCACTGGCGCGGCTGGGGCCGAGGGCGCCCTCACCGGAGCCGTCGACCAAACCGTCATCACTGATCTGCAAGTTGAGCTTGCCCGGCCCGCTCGACGCCTTGCCGTCATCAGCCGCCCACTCTTTGACGGCGCCCGACTTGACCTCGACCGCTGCCAGCTTCGCCTGATATTCCCCAGAAAAATGGCCAGAAAACCACGGCTTCGCCGCTGCTGGCGGCGCACTGGCGGCAGGCGCGCCGCTGGCAACGGAAGCGGACGCAGGCGCAGCTTCACTCGGCTTTGCCTTGCAACCGGCCAGGGCGAGCCCCGCGCCCGCGCCCAGCAAAACCATGCAGCGCGCCGCAGCCCAACTCACGAACGCACCAGCTCTCGAATCCGCACGCCGATTTCGCCTTCCAGATTGACCAACTCACCGCGTGCCACTTCACGTCCGGCGATGCGCAAGATCACCGGCTCGGCGATGCGTCTTCCGGTTTCGATCACATCACCCGGACCGAGCTCCGCCCACTCACGCGCGGTCAGGCTGACCGCACCTACCTCCACGCGCACGACCACGGGCGAGTCGAGCACGGCATCGGACAACGACGCTTCGGGTTTCCCTGGATCTGACATGAGCTCACTTTCGTCGAACAAGAGCTCGACGCTCTCGCCCCGTAACACGATTTTGCCGTCCCGTGACAGCGTGCCCGCGAGGCCGCGATCATGGCTCGCTGCCGCGAGCACAATCTGACCTTCGAGGCGGGCATCGAGCCACAGCCCGGCACCAGGAAACCAGGCGTTTCCAGGCACGAGATTGGCTAACTCAGCGCGCGCAGCGAGGCCGCAACCCACCACCAGTGGTAAGGCGATCGGAAGCTCACCCAACGCGGCGAGGGCCTCGGGCAAGTGGGGCGCCGCGTCGAGCAAGCTCAGCGCAACCAGCACTTGGTAGGGTATGCCGCCCAGGAGCAACGTCGCTTCGACGAATACGTCCGTCGCGCGAGCGCGCGCGTCGTTTGGATCGAGCACACTGAGCGTGCCCTGAGCGCCCGCGCGCCTCGCCAATTCCAGCACCACCGCGGTCAATGCGCCGCTCAGCGAATCATCCAAGGTGCCGTGGCTGGTTAGCGCGAGCGGTCGGCGTAACATTCGGCTCAGCGCACCCAGCGCGAGTTCGGGCTCGATTGCCAGCGCACACACGGTGCCTCCGCCGAACTCGAACCCGAGCTCGGTCAACGGGCGCCGCCGCGGCGCATCCGTCCCGACCCGCCGTACAACGAGAGAAGCTTCGCTCGCGAGCAGCGTTCCCAGGGCAGAGGCCAGGCGCGGCAGGTCGAGCGTGGCCTGCACTTGGCGGCGCGCACGCGCCGCACGACGCGCGCCCATCCGCGACACGCTTTCGAGGGCGTTCCAGGGATAGGCGGTCACATTTGCCTGGGTCATCGATTCGAGATGTTAACCCGCGAACGCCCCGCGGCTGGCGCCGCTTGTGCCATGGGGCTGTGGATGGATGGCCGCCGTCTCAAAGCCAAAAACATAATAATCACCAATACAAACAAACGGTTAGCTGGTTTTCCACAGACAGCGCACAGGGCTGTGGAGGGCGCACCGGGCTGGGCCTGCAGTGGCCACGTGCGTGATAGCCTGGGGGCATGCTGAGCCGCCTGGGTCCCTGGCTGATGGCTTCCGCGTTGCTCGTCACGTTGAGCGCCGGGGCTGCGCCGAACGGCCCGGGCCCGCTGCGCAAGGACCCAAAAGGCCTCAAAGGCATCAGCCAGTTTCAAGAAGCCATCAAGAAGGGTGACGACTTGTTCGTGGCGCGCGACTTCGAGGGCGCCGTCGCTGCCTACACGGACGCCACCACTCACGAGCCGAAGAACGCGCTCGGTCATTACCGCCTCGGCGAGGCGCAAATTGCAGCCGGCGACCTTGGCGGCGCCGAGGCAGCGTTTCTTGCCGGGCTACGCTTCGCGGGAGCGGATGCGCCGCTCAAAGCCAAGCTTACGTTTTCCCTCGCAGACGTGCACGAACGTCAAAAAGCGTACGACAAGGCCGCTGACCGCTGGAGTGAATACCAGGCGTTGAGCATGCAGCACAAAGAAGCCCGCGGCTTTGCTGCTACCGCGCTCGAGCGGAAACGCGCGCTGGAGGCCTGGAAAACCGCCAGCGTGGAAGCCGCCGCCGTAAAAGCTCGCATCGAGCAGCGTGCGCAGGCCGCGGACGAAGCCATGCGCAAGAGCTCCAAGTAGCGCGTTCCTCAGCGCACGCGGACGCGCACGCTCTGTGATAGCGCGTCGTCCGCGCGCCGCGCGAAGCCGAGGAATTGTCCATAGTCCTTGGGCTGCACGCGACCCGCGGGCAGGTTTACGGTGCGCACGAGCGATAGCTCCGACGGCTTTTGCGTGTCGGCTACCAGCACCGAGCGATCGCCGTCGCTGAGCTTTATCTGAATGGGGTCGCTGGCAAGCTCCGCGCCTTTGGGCAGCAAAATGCGAATGTTAATCTCACGATGGGTGGCTTCGGCCATGAGTAGCGGCGTTTGTCGTTGCGGCAATGCCGCGAGCTGACTGACGCGCGGCCCAAACGGCGGCGCGATCAGCAGCATGTCGCCGGAACGTTGGGCAAAACCCGGGATTTTCGCCTTGGCTCGAATCACGAGCGGGCTGTCTAAGTCGTCGAAGTGATCCAGCGCGTAGCTTTGTAGCTCGAGGCCGCGCAGCTCAGGGCCGAGCAAGCGCGACTCCAGCACGTCGCGCAATTGCTCCTCGGGGATTTCGGCCAATGCGGTGCGAAGGCCCATCGCGTACTTGCCGAAGAAGCTTTGTTCCAGCTCCAGATCTGCGGAGCCGTCGAGATTGAGGTGGAAGGCCCCTTCATAGCGCACGTTGTCGAGCGCGCCCGCAGCCGGCACCTTCGCCGCGACGGGCTTGTCGAAGGACAGCACGTACGCCGGCATGCCGCGGGCCTCCGCGGAAACATAGCCGAAGGGCGTGTATTTGCCGCCAAAGCTGAGCCAAATGGGCTCCTTGTCGGCCGTCACTCGGAGCAGGGGCGCCGTGAACAACGCTGCTTCGGAAAAGGGCCCGTTGGGAGGCAAGCTCAGTCGATTTTGGGCAATCGCGTAGGTTATCGGAATGTTCAAGGCACGACACAGCGCGATGTACCCGCGCCACTGATTGCCATTCTTGCCCACGATCACGCGCCGACCGTCGCTCTCTTCGCCTTCTTGGACGTTCGCGACAATCCAGCGATACAGGCGCTTTGCGCGTTCCGTCCGCGACGTCTCGGGCACTCCCACCACGATGTGTTGCGCGATCAGCGCGATACGCGGATCCACCGGCGTCAGATCGGCGACTGCGTCGCTCATCGAGCGTAACGTGTCGTTCAAGCTCACGCCCCAGCCGAGCTGCACGCTCGGCAAGAACTCGGTGACCGGCGCGCCGAACGGCTCCACGGGTGCCGCCGGGCTGTTTCGAACGCGCCAACGGCGCACTACCAGCGGCCCGTTTTCCGTGACTTCCGGCTGGGGAACGTCGTTTTTCGTCTCGATCAAGAGCGGCTTGCTCTTGGGCGAGATCATCACGAGCTCGCTCCGCGCATAGGCGATGTTTTCTTCGCGGAAGAACCAACGCGGCCCAGAGTACGTGCGGCCGCGTTGCCCGTCGCCCTGATTGCTCTCGATGCGCTCGGTCTCGATGTAATCACCCACCTCGAGGTGCGGCATCGTGACGGTTTGCTTGCCTTCGATCAGCTCGGGCTCCAGCACTTGCCCGCCCTTCTTGATCACGCGCAAATGCAAAATCAAGCCACCTTGGAGCTGCTGCTCGGCCATGCTGGTGATGGCCTCGGCGCTTTGCACACGGATCAGCTCATGCTCCAGCATGCGGCTCGAGCCGTCGGCATGGACCCAGAACGCCGCGTAATCCAAGACCCGCGCTGCGGTGCCGGGAAGCACGGTGCCGGATTTCTCGTACTCGTCGATCAGGGGTTGGGTCTTGAGGCGATACGGTTCGAGCTCGCTCAGGCCTTCGACGAGATCCAGGGCTTGTTCGAGCATTGTCGTCGGCGCGCCGTTCTGTACGGCGTCGACCAAGGCGCGAACGAGCGCGTCGTGCGCGCCACCGGCATAGCGGGCGTCGGCCAGATCCACCCGCGCGCGTTCATTGCGCGGCTCCTGCTTGATCGCGGCTTCGAGCTTGTTCCAGCTCTCTTTCTCGTTACCGGCACGCACCATCACGTCGTAAATGCGCTCGGTAATGTCTTTACGTTCCGGGCGGCGTGCGCCGATGCGCTTCAGCTCGGCCAGCGCTGTCGGGTAGTCTTGCTGAGATAGCGCGCGGCTCAACACCACCTCGCTGTCGGGATCGAGCTTCTTGATTCGCTCCACCAGGGCGTCGGCGGTCTTCACCTCGCCCACGCCGTCGAACGCACTGACGGCGGCAGTCAGACCATCTGGATCATCTGGGAAGCGTTTGGCGAGCTCACGCACGGTGCTCGAGTTCTCGGACGTCCAACCCAGATCGTTGTACATGCCGGCTTGGGCCGTGAGCACGTCGGGCACCTCCGGGAAGGCGTCCACGAGCGCGGCGACCCGCCGCACCCCCTCGGTCATGCCACTCTTTTCGGCTTCCCAGAGCGCGAGTGCGAGCGCGGAGCTCCACAGCCGCGGGTCCTTCTTCACCGCTTGCTCGCGCAGCTCGCGGGCCAGATCACGGCGCTGACTCTGCGCAAAGATCGGATCGCCTGCCGTGAAGCTTGCGGCGGCATCCAATACCACGCCGGTAGCACGGGTCGGGTCCTTGAGCAGCGGCGTCAGCAACACCGAGGCCACGTCCGCTTGGCCCTCCAGGTTGGCCAAGAATGCCCCGGAAAAGCGCAATAAATCATCGTGCGGATCCTGCAACGTGCCGTTCTTAAGCCAAGGGTCGAGCACGTTGGCGCCTGCCAATACTTCAGGCGCGACCACCGAGTAGGGGCCGGTCGGATCATCCGAACTCGGAGCACCGAGGGGACGCCCGTCCGGGTGCAGGAAGCGCACGGCGACCCGCGGCTCACCCACCTGGAGCAAGATTCGGTGGCGACCCTGGACCAATTTCAAGCGCACACCAAGCTGCGTCCACACGCCCCAGGTACGCGGGTCCTTGCGCTGAACCAGGTGGTCATCCACCCAGATGGCGAAGGTATTCAGGGGCGCGATCAATACCTCTTGGTCGTCCGGAAGCTCCAGGTACGTTTCGGCGTAATAAACGCCGGCACCGACGGGTTCATCGATGCTGAACCCGCAGCCCGTGCGCTTGGAGCGGAGGATGCGTGGCGCTTCTCCCACGCTCGGGTCCGGCGCCCACCGGCTTGGCCAAGGGCCCGGTAATTCAGCGGGAAACGAGCGCAGTGAATCGCTTGCGACGTTGCGGCCGAAGGGACCGGCGATGCGCACTTTCTTGGCGCAGCCGTGCAAGTCAGCGGCCGAGTCATCGAAACCCTTTTGCGCCTCTTGGTAAGCCTCTACACGCCACCAATCCACCAGCTCTTCGCGCGCGCGCCAGCCGATGTTGCGCGGGTCCTTGAGCGCGCCTTCTACGAAGGGTTTCCAGCGCTGCCAGAGCTCTTTGCCGTTGTGCCGGAAAGCGACGGCTTGGTGTGCGGCGTACCACGCAACGAATGGCGCGCGCGGATCGTCCGACTCACGCGCGGCTTTGAGCGCCTGCAAGAAATGCTCGGACACCACCGAGAACTGACCGTGACTCGACGCTTCAAGGCCAAGTGCAAAGTGCCCGACCATGTCCTTCGCGCCCAGCTTTTGCAGCCGGGTTTTGGCGCGCGCGGCGCGTTCGGTGCTGCCGCCCGGGGAAATCAACTCGGCCAACAGCCAACGCCCGACAGCCGCTGAATCCGCGCTGGATTCGCCGCTCTTTCTTAGGGTCTCAACGCCTTCGGTGTTGGCGGTGGTCGTGCGCGCGGCGCAGCCGCCTAGGAGCGCAAGGCCGACGGCCCAGGCTGCGGCATGGGAAAACGAACGCATCACTCGATCACCAATCGGGGGCTGAGGGCAAGGTCGGCTTCTTGGCAGAACGCCTTCCACGCCGGGTAGTCTTTCGGGGTCACGTGATCGACTTTGATGAGCAGGCGGCTAGAAACCGTTACTTGATCATGATCGGTTTGCACGCTCACCGAGTACGAGCCGAACGGCCCGTCTTTCGCCGCGTTGCTCGGGGCCGACACCACCTTCGAACCCGGCGGCAACTTCACGGTGTACTGGTCCTCGAGCGTGGAGAAGGCGAGCAGGCGGACGTCGTGATGCCTTTGTGAAAGCGAAGCGTAGTTCGGTGTCAGGCGGAAAGATTCGGTGACCGCCATGCTCAGCTGATTGCCTTCGCGGCGTGCAAAAGAGGGCGCGGAACCGCGTACTTTGATGTGTACGGGTTCTTCCACTTTGGTGAGATCACTCGTCTCGATGCCTTTGCCACCGGGCGCGATCTCGAAGCCGGGAAACTCACGGCCCAGATCGTTGTTGAGGCGCTCGTCGCGCGTGGCCTCCGATTGGTACTGGCTGCGCCACTCCGGCGCGTTGTAACCGCCGGTGGAGTACTCGAACTCGAGCTTGGCGTCCCCCGTCTTGGCCAGCGTCGCCTTTACATCACGACGCACGAAGTTCTTCTCGGGCGACAGATTCGGTACGTGCAACAACTCGGCATTCCCGTTGTTCACGTGTAGCCCGAGCGCACCGATGTCCATGCGCGGCAGCTCGTTGATGCCGGTGAGCTCCGCAGTGCCGTCGAGATACAGGTTCATCGACGGCACGTACGCAATGGCGTGATCGAACGGCGCGAACGAGGCCACGCTGGACTTGAAATCCCCCTTCATTTGCGTGCGCAGCACGACCATCGTCGTGGGGATGCCCAGCTCATTCAACAACGTGGTGATTACCGTCGCTTTGTCTTTGCAATCACCCCACCCGCGCGCGACCGTCTGCACGCAGCGCCGCGGCTTGTACCCGTAAATGCCGAATTCCAGCGCCACGTAGCGCGTGTTCGTCGTCACCCATTCGTACACTGCTTTTACCTTGTCGACGTCCGTGGTCTTGCCTTCGGTGATCTTCTTGGCCAGCTTTCGCGTCTCGTCGTCCAGGTCGAATTGGTCTTTGACCAAGCCCCAGTACCAGTGGCCAAGGTCCTTCCAGTTCTTGTACGTCGACACGTGTACGAAGCTCATTACCTCCGGGAGCGGCGGCATCGCGGGCTCCGGCACCACTGCTGCCACCTGCGCAGCAAAGAAGTGATACAGGCGCTGGTTGCCGATCACCTCGCTGGTTTGCACCAGCTGCGGCACGTTCTGGTCGATGTAGAACGTGCGGGATTTTGGGGTAATCAGCACGTACTCGGCGTTTTGAACCGGGTCCGGGCCCTGCAAGTATTTGACCTCGCCGAAATAATCGTTGAAGTCGTTCTTAGGCGTGACGTCGTCGATACGGTAACGCAGCTCGACCACGTCACCCGGCTCCAAGCGCGGGAACTGAATGTAGAAGGTGCGCGCCGAGGTGTAAGTCGCGATCGACGGATCGTCCGCTGGGCCCTCGCCAGATTCGATCGCTTCATCCACACGGCCGTCGCCGCGGTACACGTGTGCTCCGCGGAGCTGCACGGCCTGGCTATCTGCCTCGTACCCGAAGGCGTACTGGCGGGCCGCCGCGGCTGCTGCATCCGTGAGCGGCTGAAACACGATCTGCCGGTATTCACTCGAGAGACCGTTCTCAAACACGGTGGATACGCTGAGATCGCGCAGCACGCGGCGGTTTTGGCCGTTGGCGGGCGCGTGGCGCAGCTTCAGGAATTTACGCGATTCCCAGGCGTACGCTTCATCCGCGCGCGGCTTCTGCGGCTCTAGGTGCTCCACGTACTCACGCACGTCCTTGTCTTGCGGACGAATGCGCAGGATCTCGCGCAGCAAAGCGAGCTGCTCGTCCTTGTGCCCCAAGTCACCCTGCAAGTCGGCGAGCGCGCGCATGGAAGCGGCATCTTCGGGTGCCAATAATAGCGCGCGTCGGTACGCGGCCACTGCGCGATCCGGCTCACCCAAGGAGCGATAGGTGCGTGCAGCGAGCGCTAGCGCCCACAGGCCGTCCGGGTGCGTTTCGAGCAAGCGATCCACCCAGCGCTCGGCGGCGAAGCGGTCGCGGCGCGCTACTGCCAGCTCGATCATCGAGCCCAAGAAGCCGGCGTCATCGAAGCGGAGCGCAGAATAACGACTCTCCGCCTCCGCTGCGTCCGTGGTGCGCCCCAGCATGCGCAGCTGCGACGCATACATGTTCAGCAGGTTGACCGAGTTCGGGTTCCGGGCGACGGCACTTTCGAGCGTTTCCAGCGCAGTGCGCGGCAAACCCGCCAAATTGTAGAGCTCGACGCGGCCGCGAATCGCGAGAGCGTCGTCCGGATCGATCGCGAGCACCTTGTCGAAGTACGGGAAGGCGTCGCGCCAATTCGGACTCGTGCGCCGGTCCAATGCGCGGGCGAGCAGCACCTCGCGATTGGGTTTCGGGTCGTGCGCAGCGAGCGCCTCCGCCCGCTTGATCCAGTCACCGGTCTGGTTGCGGTCTTCGGCGAGACGCCCAGCAAGCAGCAGGCGGCGCACGGTGGGCTCGGCTTCGGCGGCATGTTTGGCGAAGTCGCGCGCTTCATGGCGCGCGGGATCATCCCCGCCGGTATCCGCGAGGTAACGCGCGTACGCCTCGAGCGCCTTCGCCTTCGGCGACTTGCCCGCGGTGAGCTGCTGAAACAGCTGGATGGGACCCTCGGGACCTTGATGCGTGAGTAGCTTCTGGCTCGGCTTCTTGTTCGCGAAGGCTTTGGCAAACGCTTGGCTTTGCGCCAAATCATTCGAGAAAACGAGCGTAGTGTCCGGCGCGCCATCTGGCGCTGCCACGCGTACCGAGCCGACGGGCGATTGATCTTCACCACACAGCTTGATGGTGAGCTCGTTGGCGCCCGGCTCGAGCTCCACCTGCGTCGCCGAGCGGTCGTAATCGTGACCTCGGTACGCGCTGTCTTGCAGCACCAAGTCACCGTTCCAGAACAACTTGAACGCGCCGCCGGCGCCCGCCCACAAGCTCACCTTGTGCTTGGCCTTGGGCGCGCTCACGAACGACGTCGCAAACACGCAGACCTTGGCCTCGGGCCGCACTAACGAGCCAGCGTCCAGAAAACCGTACGGAAACACGGCAGGAACGGGCCGATACCGAACCGGGCGCTCCTTTCCCGTGTACGCCTTGCCCGGCAAAATTGCCTGCATGAGCTCGGGCTCGGGCCCGCTCGGGGTGTCCAGGCCGGCTTTGCCTTCGTTGTCGAATGGGCCGACAACCAGCCATTGATCGACGAACCCTTGTGCGCGCACGCCGTCGCGCGCCGCTTTCAAGTCGCCGCGCCGGGCACGCCCGAGCGCGGACAGCGTGCTCGCGTAGGAGCGCGCAGGCGCACTCAAACGAGTATCGCGCGAGGCAGCACGTAACGCTTCCTCCACCTGACTCGGATCCGCGCGATCCCACGTACCCCAAATCTTGCGCAGCGTTGCATACACTTCCGGACCCCGCGCCTCGTCCAGCTCGTGGCTGAGCTCATGCAAGTCCCGATGGAACGCGGTCTGTCCGGCGTGAGCGAGCACGGATAGGCCCAGCAAGCCGACCAGCGACGCGATCGCGGACGCAACTGAGACGAAAGGCACTGTCGAGCTTTTGGCCGGCCTGTTTTCCACGGCTTAGCTTTAGCGCTTGGCTATCCAGTTGGGCCGAAATTAGAGATCGCGCGGCGTCCCGCGCGTCACTTTTTTGTCAATCGCGCCACCGCCGGCCGGCCTGCCCTCTGGGAAGCCTCGTTGTCCGCCTCGCCCGCACGCCGCAGGCTGCGCGAGGCGGGGGCGGGAGCGCCCTAAACGCTGTAGGTGTGTCAGGCTGTGAGGCGACGCGCCCGCGTGACGGTTTGCGACCGAGAACGAGCACTTGCTGGTCCGGGGGCGCTCATATAGAACTGATGGCTCAGCTTTCTCGCCCGATTTTGAGACATGGAGAGCTAGTCGCCGATACATTTCGGACGGCTGGCGGAGGCTCGCGATGGTCAATCCACAGATGGTGATGTACGAGGAGGAGTTCAACCAGATCCAGACGGTCGTGGACCGTTTGGTTCGGGAAGCGAACGCCAAGGTCGTCTTCATCGTCGACAAAAATGGTCAGCTCATTGCTGCGAGCGGTGACGTCGATAATATCGATACCACCTCGCTAGCCTCGCTCACCGCGGGCAACATCGCCGCAACGGGCGGCATCGCCAAGCTGCTCCGCGAGAACGAGTTTGCGACTCAGTTCCACGAAGGTGAAAAGGCCAACATCCACATTCAGTTGGTTGGCAACCGCGTGATTCTGGTGGTGATTTTCGACTCGAAGTCGAGCCTGGGCTTGGTTCGGTTGCGCGTCCGAAAGGCGAGCGACGAGCTGAACCGCATCTTCGAGGCCTTGCTCAGCAAGGTTTCCGAGCCGGGCAGCGATTCACCGTTTGCCGAGATCACTGACGAGGACATCGACAACCTTTTCAACGACTGAGGCGCCGGGCAGATGAGTTTCATCAATTACATGGCCCGGGAGATCAACTGCAAGATCGTCTACTACGGGCCCGGGTTGTGCGGGAAAACGACGAACCTGCAATACATTTACGAGCGCACGAACCCGGACGCCAAGGGCAAGATGATCAGCCTCGCGACGGAAACGGAGCGCACGCTGTTCTTCGACTTTCTGCCGCTGTCGCTGGGCGAAATCCGAGGCTTCAAGACGCGCTTCCACCTGTACACCGTGCCCGGTCAGGTGTTTTACGACGCTAGCCGCAAGCTCATCCTCAAGGGTGTTGATGGCGTGATCTTCGTTGCCGACTCGCAGATGGAGCGCCTGGAGGCAAACCAGGAAAGCGTGGAGAACCTGCGCACCAACTTGGCCGAGCAGGGCTACTCGCTCGAGAAGATTCCGTACGTGGTCCAGTACAACAAGCGCGATCTCCCGAACGTTGTCTCGGTCGAAGAGCTGCGCCCACTCATCAACCCGATGAACGTGCCGGATTTCGAGGCCAACGCGCGCAGCGGCGTGGGCG
>JBDTYJ010000022.1:0-29092 GCA_040005755.1 Pseudomonadota bacterium | reverse complement strand
TTTGCCGCTGGCGTGTAGCGCCGAATGCGAAATTGCGAATCCAAGAAGATCACCGCGATGTCCGTGCTGGCGAGCAGGCTGCGCAAATCGCCGCTGGTCTTCTGCAGCTCGTCCATCTTGGCGTGCAGTTGGGAGTTGACGGTGGACAGCTCCTCGTTGAGCGATTGCATTTCCTCCTTGCTGGTCTCGAGCTCCTCGTTGCTGCTCTGCAGCTCCTCGTTCATGCTCATCGCCTCTTCGGCGGCGGCTTTGTGCTCCTCGGCGCTGGCTTGCAGCTCTTCAATCGCGCTCTGCAGCTCATCGCGAAGCCGCTGCAGCTCCTCATTGGGCGCGCGACCTTCGCTCGTTCCTTCGTCGTCGCCGAGCCCAATGGGCGCGCTTGACGCTTCTAGCCGTTGGAAGCTGACCACGAACAAGTCCGGCGCTTCGTGCAGCGCCAATGGCGACGCCGTTACTATGATCCGGTGGCGTTGCCCCTCTCCGTTGATGGCCCAACCGTCAGGCACGACCTCGACCGCGCCGCTCGCCATTGCGCGCTGTAGCGCAGTGCGCACGGCGCCGCGCACTTGTTCATTCGCCAGCGCAATCAAGTCTTGGGTGGGCTCACCCGTGGGCTGACTCAGGTACAGCTGGGTATCCCCTTGATAGTAAACGACGTGATAGTTTCGATCGACTGTGACGGCGGCGGGCACATGCAGCGCGATCAATGCGCGCGCGGTCAACTGGGCGACGGAGCGAGGAGCGACCGGTGACAGCGCGTTCGAACGCTGGCGGTCGAGCTCCCCCGCGCTGGGTCGGGGTAACTGGAAATCAATGGTGCCGTGACGCGTTGGACCGACGCGCCTGTAAATGCGTGCCTTCTTGTCAATTGACTCGAAGGTCCCGGCACTGACAGGAATCATTTCACTGTTGCCCAAGAACAGCGCACCTCCTTCACGCAGCCCGAAATGCATCAGCGCGAAGACACGCAACTGCACCTCCGGCTCCAAGTAGATCAACAGGTTGCGACAGGTGACGATATCCAACCGGGAAAACGGTGGATCACTCAACACGTTCTGCGGTGCGAACACGACGCGCTCACGCAAGTCCTGACGCACGCGATACACCGCATCATCCCGCTCGAAGAAGCGCTGCAGGCGATCGGGGGCCATCTCCGACTCGATGCCGCCGGGGTAAACGCCATTGCGCGCGTTGCTCAGCGTTCGTTCCGCGGTATCGGTCGCGAAGACTTTAATGTTGAGTCGTTTGTCCGCTCGCTCGCTCTCTTCCACTAGCAAAATAGCCAGGGAGTAGGCCTCTTCGCCGCTGGAGCAAGCCGCCACCCAGCAGCGAATCACTCCCTCCGGTTCGCGCGACCGCACGAGCGGAACGATGACTGTTTGCCGTAGCGCCTCCCAAGCGTCCGCATCGCGGAAGAAGCCGGTCACGTGAATCAGCAAATCATCCGCCAGCCCAGTCACCTCAACCGCGTTCTGGCGCAAAAACTTGGCGTAGTTGCCGAGGTCAGTGAGGCGATTGAGGCCCATGCGTCGCTGAATGCGGCGCATCACGGTTGGTTTCTTGTAACCAGTGAAATCAAAGCGCGTGCGAGTGCGCACGATGGCTAAGATTTCGCGGAGCTGTTGCTGTTCCCGCTGTTGCACCTCCTGGGGCGTCGCAGTCGAACCGGCGCCCTCCGCTTTGTTGCCTTCAGCACCGCGCTGGTCCCTCGCGTACGGGTGCCGCGCATAGGCAAGGATCGCTTCGGGCATCTCCGAGGGCCGAAGAATGAAATCCGCGTAGCCTGCGTCGATCAGATGCCGGGGCATGGAAGGGAACTCTGCCGTATCCGGATCTTGAGCTACGCATAACCCGCCAACGGCCTTGACCGCTTGCCCGCCTGCGGCGCCATTACTACCCATGCCAGACAGGATCACGCAGATTGCCCGCTCGCGTTGCTCCTCCGCCAAGGAGCGGAAGAAATCATCGACGGGCCGGCTGTGGCGCGGCTTTTCCAGTCGCTCGCCTAAACGGAGCCGTCCGTTCTTCAGCGTGAGCGTGTAGCCTGGCCGAATCACGTACACGTGGTTCGGTTCAACCGGCATGTCGTCCGAGACCTGTTGGACGGGCATAGCCGTATTGCGCTGCAGAATTTCCGCCACCATGCTCTCGCGATCGGGCGGGAGGTGCTGAACGAGCACGAACGCCATTCCGGTATCCGACGGCATCGCCCGAAAAAGCTCCATAAACGCCACGAGCCCGCCCGCGGACGCACCAATTCCGACTACGGCGAACGGGAGCCGCGGCGGCGCTTCCAGATCCGCTAACTCGGCGAGGCGATTTGTCTCTTCCGCGGCTTCGACCCGATCAACGTTCGGGATATGCGGCTCTGCCTCATTCATCGTCTCGTAGATTCTGTGGAAAGGCTCATAACCGCCAGAAAAAAGCGCCAGTTTTGGAAACTGGCTCGGCAATGCGGGCGCCAGCGCGCCACGTTTTTCACAAGGCCCTGCGTGCCGCGGCGGATCTGTATCCGTGACTCGACGGACAACGCTCGCGGAGGCGCACGGACAGACGCGACGCGAGCCCTGACCCAGGTTCAGCAGGTGAACAAAAATACAATGCTCGACGAGCTCATGGCGATGAAGCGTAGCGAAATGCTGGCCGCGTGCCGGGCGGAGATTTCGCAGCCCGAGGGCGTCCATCGCCTGGCAGAATGCGTGTCGAAGGTCTTCGACGATCTCGCGTGCTTGTTGAAACCGGACGCGGACGACGCAGGCGAGCCGCCGTGCTCAACGACTGCTGCCGGGTTCGAAGCAAGCCTCGTGGGCACCAGTGCGGCGATGAGCCGTGTACGAATTGCCATCAACCGACTGTCGCACCGCTCTCGGGCGCCCGTGCTGATCCTCGGTGACGCGGGCACGGGACGGCGGCGCTGCGCGCGCGCATTGCACTTCGAGACGTATCCGGATGGAGAGTTCTTGGAACTCGAGGATCTGGACCAGCTAAACGGGCTCGAGCGTCGCTTGGCGACGCTCCGCGCGCGAAGCGGCAGCGAGTTCACCGGAGGCCTCACCGTCTACATTCGCAATTTGCTCGATTGCCCGCTCAAACTGCAGGACAAAGTCGCTCACCTTACCCGTGAGCGGGGCCTCAGCCTCAGAGTCGTGACGTCATCCCACCAGCCCCTCTCCGCGCCGGGGGTACAACAAGGGCGGCTAGGCGCCGACTTGTTGCGAGCGTTTCCGAATGAGCTGAAGTTGCCGCCGCTCATCGAACGAGAAGCGGACGTGTGCGAGCTAGCCCGGCACCTGGCACAGGCTGCCAGCAAGAAAACGGGGCAGCCGCCGGTGCGCTTCAGCGAGGCGGCGTTTACCCGGTTACAGACGCACTCCTGGCCCGAGAATGTAATCGAGTTGGCCGCGCTCGTGGATCGCCTGTCTCGCGAGCACGCTGGAGAACTCATTGACGATGTGGATCTTTCAGAGCTGGACACTCGTCCCTCCGGCATCGTGTTCCGCCTTCCCCCGTCGGGGCTCGACCTTGCGGCGCTGGAGCGCGAGCTCCTTGCCCAGGCCCTGGCGATGGCGGGGAACAATCAAACTAGAGCTGCTTCTCTCCTCGGGTTAACGCGCGACCAAATTCGTTACCGGTTGGCAAAGTTCGAAATTGCCACACTGGCAGTTCGAACTGGCTGAATGTATTGAGGCCCTGCCGGGTTTCGCCGCCGTGCACTCCTCTCGGCGCTCCATCTTGTCCGTTAAAACACGGACAAGACAGAAGCGCACCTGCGCTCGCCACGCGATGCGTCTAGTGTACGTGGCAGGTTAGCCGCGAAGGAGTCTCGAAGGATGCCAACATTTCGCGCGACCACGCCGCCCGGGTCGCCGTTGAAATTAGTACTGGTGGATGATCATCCCGTCCTTCGGGCTGGACTGAAAGCGTTGCTGTCCGCTCAGCCGGATATGAGCGTCATCGCAGAGGGGAAAACTGGCGCAGAGGGGATAGAGCTGGCCTTCAACCTGAAGCCTGATTTGATTTTGATGGACGTATCCATGCCCGGGATGAGCGGCGCGGACGCCGCTCGTCAGATCAAGAGCGTACAGCCGGACTTGCCCATCTTGGCGCTTTCCGTACATGAGGAGGTATCCTTCGTGCGCCAGTTGCTGGACGCAGGGGTGGATGGCTACGCGCTGAAGCGCTCCGCCTGCGATGAGCTGGTCAGGGCCGTTCGTACCGTGGCGGGCGGCGGGGCGTATGTGGACCCGTCCGTTTCTGTGCATTTACTGCGCTCGAACCCGCGCTGGAGCCCGGCGGCGAAGCGGCCCGTAGCAAGCCTCAGCGAACGCGAAACGGAAGTGGTGCGCTTGCTTGCCCAAGGCATAACGATGAAAGAGATCGCTCAGCAACTCACCTTGAGCCCACGCACGCTCGAGACGTACCGCGCGCGTGCCATGGAGAAGCTCGCCTTGAAAACGCGTGCAGAGCTCGTTCGTTACGCGTTTAGAAGCGGCTGGCTCGAGCCCTGAACGGCTCGCACGGCGGCGGCTCCAAGGCCTTGCGCGGGGCGCCGGCCGCGGACACGCATGACAATTTGCACAAAGTGGCAGCCCGCTACGCCCCACGCCACTCGGCGTCGGCTTCAGGCGTGCCGTCGGACGAGCGCGTGATGCGCGGGGCTCGTTGGTCTTCGAGGTTGCCCTCGTCTGGCGGGGGTGCGGGGTAGGCGTGCCAAATCTGATTGGTGCCGTCGTCGGTAGTATAGCCAGGCCCAAGAAAAACCTGCGCCCAACCCAATTCACAACGCAGCGCTTCCCTCGCCTGCTCCAAACTTTCGTAGCTGGAAGGCGCGGCAGCAGCGCCTCCGAACTCGCCCAGCTCAATAGTGAATTTCAATGGGAACTCCTCGATTTGAGGCCGCGTTTCAGGGTGAGGGCACGCACGGGGCAGCGAAGCGATCATCCAGGCAGGCTTTGGCTGCGTCGCCGAGGACATCTCGCTGCAGGCGCTTTTCGTCCCCGAAGAATGCGCGCGCGATTCGCCGATCGAGCCGGCGCGTGCCGACCAACGCAATGGCTTCCGCTTCCGTGCTGATGTTTTCGCCGTACGTGACGCGGTCGTCTTGCCCGGGCAGCTCGCGGAACCGGCGCTGAAAATATTGCATACCGAAACTGCGCGCGCGCGCTTGGTGGTCGCCGAGCACGACGACTTGCAGCTGTTCGCGTTCGCCAGCCGTTAAGGTGCTCTGCGCGGTCTCGAACGCGGCATGCAAGCGCGCGATCTGAGCACAGGTGGCCAGATGCGTGACGCGCAGAATGCGCTCACCGGCATCGCGCGCGAAGCCCTCCAGCGCGTGCTCGCCCGGCCGCTCCTCACTCAGCATACGCGCCCCGAAGGCCGCCGAAGCGCGGAAAAGCGCCTCAGTTTCTCGCGCCAATTCGTCAGCCACGTTGTGCTGTGTCGCAGCGCGCGCTGATTGAACCAAGCGCTCGATACGGCGCTGACCCGGATCTCCCTTCGTGAGGCCCAAGAGGGCGGCCGCAAATAGCCCCACCGCGACATGCGCGGCTGCTTTGGCCGCGTCGAAAGATGAATCAGAATAGGGATAAACACGTCGCTGGCCGGCGCTATGGAGCGCAAGCTCCGCGGGCAACAACACCAAGATGGGGACCTCGTGGCATTCGTTGTCCTTGGCCGCCCCGTACACGTCGCGGAACACCAGGTTGCCCAACTCAAATGCTGTGCCGAAAGGCGCCGCGCCGTCCATTGAACCCGCGCTCCAGCAAACAACGGGCCAAGCCAGCACCGCGCTGTGGTGGCTGCTGGCATTGCGTTTGCAACGCGCGCGACCCATGGCTCACCTTCGCCTGCATCAGCGTCAGATCGTCGGCTACTCGTGAAACACGCTCTGGTAGCGCTGGGCAACGCGCTTCGCGAGCTAGGCTATCGCTTCACTACCGTAACGCCCGAAACACACGCTCGCGTCAACTCACGCCCTGGAAGCGCTGTGGCGAAGGATCTGCGTGACGTTTTCGGTTGGAGCCGGCCGTTCGAGACGGGCCTGCTGCCGGCTGAACTGGTGGCGCTAATGAACGCTGCGGAGGTCTGCGAGCGCATGCCGAACAGCCAACTGTGGCGAGCGACCGTGCGCTTCTCGAGCATTGGCGAGGTCCTGTTCGCACACTCTGCCTTCCCCACCAGCGAGGCAGATGCCGTGTTTTTCGGCCCGGACAGCGTACGCTTCGTGCACGCCCTTCAAACGCTGGCCCCGCTCGCCAAGCGCGTCGTGGATGTGGGTTGCGGCTGTGGGGTGGGTGGAATCATGCTGCGCAAACGCGACGCTGGATTCGAGCAGGAGGTGGTGCTTGCCGATATCAACGAGCGTGCGTTGGATTTTGCACGAGTGAACGCCGCGCTCGCTGGGGTGAGCATGGAAGTCGTTCAAAGTGATGTGCTGAGCGGCGTGCGCGGTGAAATCGACCTGGTGATCGCCAACCCACCGTACCTAGTGGATGACTCGAAACGGACTTACCGAGACGGCGGCGGCACGCATGGCGAAGCGATCGCCGCGCGCATCACGCTAGAATCATTGCACCGTCTAGCCGAAAATCCTCATGGGGGCACGTTGCTGCTCTACACTGGCTCCGCGATCGTGGCGGGCACGGACTCGTTCTTCGAAGCCGTTCGGCGGCCGCTGGCAGCCTCGGGCGTCCGTTTCAGTTATCAGGAGCTCGATCCAGACGTGTTCTCCACGGAGCTCGCTTGCTCGAGTTATGCGGACGCCGAACGCATCGCGGTCGTGTTGCTGCAAGCTCAGGTAGCCCCGCGCCCAGGTCCAGCCCGGGGCGCTGACCTGAGCGAATCCTGAGCGCGCGATTCACGATGGCACCCATAGCAAAAGGGTCTGACCAGTGCCGACGGCGCGGCGTGCCGCACCACGCGCTGAACACGCAGTGACTCGAGCGCACCGGGGTGACCGGCTTAGGCACGAGTTGCAAAGTGCACGCCCGGCAAAATTCGCCGAAGCCTGAAGCGCAGGCTCCTCGCTGTCCGTATAAGCCCGGACGCGTGCGGCCTTAACGGACAGACGGCGTACGCGCGCCCAGAGATAAGTACGCGGCAGCCTCCGCGAGAACACAACCATCATGTTGCTCCACGAATTCATGACCGCGCATCGCCGCGAGATTCTCGAGGCTTGTCATTCGGAGCTGCAACGCGCCGAGCACAGTGAGCCGCTCGTTCAATATGCCGCAGATTTCTTCGACGAGACCGTACGCGCGCTGCGCCGAGACGCCGGGATGCTCGAATCGGAGTCTCCGCTCCCGCAGTCCAGCGAGGCCGCAGCGCGGTTTGGGGAAGAGCGGCAACGCGCCGGCTTGCCCATCACGCAAGTTCCGATCCTATTTGCGGCTTTTTCGCAAGCGCTCGCAACAACGGGGGAAAGTTACGAGCTTACGATTTCCGCGGAAGAGTACAAACGGCTCAACCGTTGTTTGGACGCAGGCGTAGCGACTTCAATCGAAAAATTTTGGCATCGCGACAAGCATCGCGAGGTGACGCTCGTCACTGAACAATTCGGGTTCATGGCCCATGAGCTACGCAACGCGCTGAGCAACGCAAACCTCGCCTTCAAGCTGGTGCAGACTGGCAATTTGGATATCCGCGGTCGAACGGCGGACGTCGTGGCACGTAACTTAGCGAAAATGGAAGCACTGGTGACTCAGTGCTTGAGCGATGTGCAGCTCAAAGCGGGCGTTGCGCCGGATTTGGTGCCGCTCCGCGTGTCATCGGTATTGCGCAATTTGGAGAATGCCGCCCTGCCCGACCGATCCATCGTCATTCAACTCTCGTTAGACGATCAATTGTTCATCATGGCGGATGAGCTCCTGCTCAGCTCGGCCATTGGCAATTTATTGCACAACGCGGTGAAATTTTCTGCGCCGGCCTCGACCATTCGCCTCGCGATGCAGGCCTCCGGCGACTCCGTTTCGATTGAGGTAGAAGACCAGTGCGGGGGCTTGGAGCCCGAGAGCGCAGCGCGCATCTTCGAGCCGTTCGTCAAAGAGCGAAGCAGCAATCAAAAAGGCAGCGGCTTGGGCCTGGCCATTAGCCGGCGCGCGGTGGAAGCCATGGGCGGTAACCTGAGCTTCTCGAACGTGCCTGGGCACGGCTGCATTTTTCGCGCGACTTTCCCGCTGCTGACACGCTGAGGCGAGCTTCAACGCTGCGCTCGAGTGGACGCGCTGCGATGCGCCAGCGTACAAGAGGGCATGAGAAACGCAGTGATCGCAGCAGTGCTGGCAACGGCTCCGGTCGCCTGCGGGGCGGCGCAGCCCGCGCCGGGAACTCGGCCCGAAATGCGAGCGACCGCTGCGCAATCAACACAGCCAAAATCCAGCGCTGAGGCCCCTGTTGGAGAGTTACAGACAGCGCCAGCTGCCCCCCCCACTGCCAGCGCCTGGGACCCCGACCTCGACACGCGAGGTTTACGCAGAATCAACGGCCGGGCTCACGTTGCGGCGCCGGATTGGAACCAAGCTCTCGGTTCCTTGTTCATCGTGGCGCGCACCCGCAGCGGTGAAGTCGCGTTGGTCGCAGGCGGCGCTCAGCTCCGGACTGGAGAACAAATCGAGCTTCACGTTACCGTCGGGCGGCCCGCGTACGTGCACTTGATTCAAGTCGCCGAAAGCGGCGAGGCGACACTGCTGTACCCAGCTGAGGGCGAGCCGGAAAAGATGGTTCCGGGCGCTGAATATCGAATTCCCACGGACCCAGAGGTGCGCTTCGAGCTGGATGACCACATCGGCACGGAGCGCGTCGCGTTCGTGGTGACGGACCAGCCCGGGACCGCCGGAGACGCCCTGCATTCATTGATTCAGCGCGTGCGCGCCACGGGGCATTGGCCCGAATCAATGCCGAAACCAGCAGGCGCAGCTTCACGCGCGGGCGTGGCTCCGCGCGCGGTTACCGCCGAGCAGCCGATCGCTCCGGAGCATGGCGTCAGCGCGTTACGCGGGTTCGTGCGCAGCACGGGGGACTCAGGCCGCGCCCTCGACGTACAACCCGACGACACGGGCGTCGCGATCGCGGTCTTCACGTTCAACCATATCCGTTGAGAGCGCCCTCCCTTCAAAGAAGAGCATGCAGCTGATGCGTCGACCAAACGTATGCGCGTTGTCCTGGGCGATTGCGCTCTTCGCCGGGTGTGCGCGGCAGGCGGCCCCGCCGGACGCTTCTTTCCGTCACCAGCTCGAAGCCGCAACGAGTTTAGAGGCCCAAGGAAAGCATGACGCGGCGCTCGGCGCGGCACTTCACGCCTTGGGTCAGGCTCGCAAGGAACCGGGACCCGCGCGCTCACGGCTCGAGGAAGCGTTGCTCGTCGTCGGTCGCGAACAGATGGCTGCGAAACGCTTTGATGAGGCTCGGGCTACTCTGAGCGAGGCGTTGCCGATCGTGGTCGCGAACCACCCACAGGGCCCCGAGCAACGAAACGTGCTGCGGGACCTATCCCAGGCGTACTACGAGCACGGCGACGTCGCTCGGGCCCTTCACCCACTGCAAGAGGCGCTAGCTCTGGCACGAGCAGCGCACGCTGATCAGGAAACAGCGGAAATCCTGAATAAACTTGCGTGGTTGCAATTGTACGCCGGGGAGTTTCTGGCTGCTAAAGCCAGCTCCGATCAGGCGCTCCAACTGGCGGAGGACGGGCATCGACCGCTCAGCGTTGCCAAGTACCTGCGCACACAAGCGAGGGCGCTGATCGTTCTCGGCAAGCGGGACGAAGCAGAACGAGTCGCGCAGAGGGCGCTCGCGCTCGACCAAGCCGGCCCAGATCCGAAGGGTCTGGCCGTGGCCGACGATGACGCCGCCCTAGGCGACATTTTGACCGGGCAAACCCGGAGGGATGAAGCGCTCGTTTATTACCAGGCGGAGCTCGCCATCGAAGAGGCGGCTTTAAAGCCTGGCGACGCTGAGTACGTGAGAATTCCCAACGCGCTCTTCAAACTCGCCAACGTGTTTTGCACGGCGCGCGATTTCGAACGCGGCATTCCGCTGTATGAGAAGTCGATCGCGCTGCACCAGCAAATTGACGGCGTAACTTCCTTGGATGCGGCGCTCGTGGCGGTTGCGCTGACCAACGCCTACATGTTGGAGCAGGACTTCGCCAGCGCGCTTCGCACGTTGGAGCCGGCCATTTCCGTGCTCCGTGATCGGCACGCCGTGCGCAGTGTTCTACGCCCCGCGCTCAAGACCGAAGCGACCATCCTGTTCCGGAACAACGCGCCTGGATTTCGTGCTCGGGCTCGCGAGTTATACGAGCGGCTTGCTGAAGAGGACCGCGTGGCGGGCGACGCAATCGCCTACGCCAGCGATCTTCAAGGGCTCGGGCTCGCCTGCATGGCGGAAAACGATCGGCAATGCACGCTCCGCGCCCTGCAGGGGGCGCTCGACAGCGACATGAAGGTTCGACCTCCGACCAGCGTTGCCGTCGGCGTGAGTCACGCGCTCGTCGCGCTCGGTCACTATGCCTTCGGTGAGTATGACGCCGCCGTCGACGAGTACGGGCTAGCGCTGGAAGGGGCGGTCGAGCGCGGCGGCAACATCGATGATTTTCAGCACATCGATCTCGACTTTCAATCGTATTTGGACGCGCTCTCGCGCGCCACCCGGACGCCTCGCGACGGGCGCTCGCTCGCGGCCACGAGCTTCATGATCATGCAGCGGGAGCAACAAGGGCGCGCCGCGCTCGCTCTTGCGCGCATGGCCGCCCGCGCGGTCGCAGGTCAAAGCGAGCTTCCGCAATTGATTCGCCGCGATCAAGATCTCAGCGTGAAGCGCGCGCAGCTCGAAAGAGCATTCGCCGAGACACTGAGCGCGGCCAGCTCAAACACCGGAGCCACACGTCAAGTTCGCGACGCGATCAGCGCTGTGGATGACGAGCGGCGTAGGCTACGGCAAGAGCTCGCAAGCTTCCCTGCCTACCACGAACTCGTGGCACCTCCGGTCGTGGCTCCGGAATTGCTCCAAGCAACGCTGCATGATGGCGAGCTCCTCATTGCCTTCGATTTCGGCCCGTTCGGAGGCTTCGTGTGGGCGTTGAACCGGGAGGGCTTGACTTCGGCGCGCGTGGACATGACCGACGTCAAGCTGAAAGCCGAGGTTCAGGCGCTGCGCGAGGGCCTGGAACCCAAGGCCGTGGGAACGCGCGGGTTGGTGCGACGCCCCGCTGCCGTTTCGGCGTTCGACCGTAGTCGAGCCTTTCGCTTGTACACCGCCCTGCTCGGGCCGGTTGCCAAGCAACTGCAGCAGGCAACCGAGCTAATCTTCGTGCCTTCTGGCGCACTTCAAAGTTTGCCGCTCGGCGTTCTGGTCACTCGCGATCCGGGCCCGGTAGCAGCAAGCGACAAGTCGTATCGCGAGTCAGCCTGGTTGATCCGCGAAAAGGCAATCATGGTGTTGCCTTCGGTCTCATCGCTGGTCTCGCTACGTGGTCGCAAGAGTAACGGCGCGAGCCAGCCCTTCATCGGGGTCGGCAACCCGACGCTGAGTGTGAAGGAGCAACGGAGCTTGAAGTTGCTACCTAACTCCGAACAGGAACTGCGACAGATCGCTGCGGCGCTCGGGGCGCATAGCTCTGACGTGTATGTGGAGGGGCGAGCCACGGAGGATGCAGTCAAGGCCATGGCCCTGGACAAGTACCGAGTGATCTCCTTTGCAACTCACGCGCTCGCCGCAGACGAGCTCCCGCTACTCGGGGGCGAAAGGGAGCCGGCCATCGTCTTGTCGCAGCCCGCGCCCGGCGACCACGAAGACGGCTTCTTGACGGCGAGCGAAATCGCCACGATGAAGCTCGACGCGGATTGGGTGGTGCTCAGCGCGTGCAATACGGCGGGCGGGGACGGTTCGAGCCGGGACGAGGCGCTTTCCGGCTTAGCGCGAGCTTTCTTCTATGCCGGCGCGCGTTCCCTGCTCGCGTCACATTGGTCCGTTTACTCTGAAGCGGCAGCCGAGCTGACCACGAAGACGTTCGCAGAGCTCGGGCGCGCACCGCACCGGGGCCGCGCGCAGGCGCTGCGCAGCGCGATGCTCGCGGTCATGAAAGAGCCACTCAAATCCGACCCAGCGTACTGGGGGCCATTTTCATTCGTTGGCGACGGCGGCGCGACGCCGGCTCATTGAGCGCTGGAGCTGCCTGGCACGTCTTTGGCACAACGAAACCCGAGGTTGTCCTCGAGCGCGTTGTGCTTGAACCGGCTGCGTAAGGCGGCATGCAACCACACGAAGTGATCGAGAAAGCTGCCGCCGCGTGCGATGGCACACGGTTCACCGGCGCAGCGCACACGATCCCCCTTCGTCACGGGTTCGAACGCGGAACCCGTCCACTCCAGCACGTTGCCGCCGAGATCGCGGACATTTTGGGGCGTCCGATCCAGCGTAGACGAACCCACGTTGGCGGGCGCCGTGCGCGCGGGAGGGCAAGCGCCGCCTTCACCCGCGAACGCGACCCCGCGGCAATCCGGCGCGGTGTCCCCCCACGGGTAACGCCGCCCCTCGAGGCCGCGCGCCGCGACCTCCCATTCCCACTCGCTCGGTAGGCGCTGCTCGTGCGCGCGGCAGTAAGCATCAGCCGCACGCCACGTGAGGTAATTCGCAGCGCGCAGCGCCTGTCCGGGCAGCGGAGCAACGTGCGCAGCGTTGAGCTCGATCCCGTAAGGGCTTTCCGGATCTTGCCCCGTAGCAGCGGCAGCGAGTGCGTTGCCTGAGGCATCACACACGAGCACACCGGAGGAATGCCATTCTTTGCAGTTTACGCGGCGCGAAAGGCCGTCCAAAAACTGCGCGAAGCTCTGGTTGGTGACTTCGTGCACGTCGATCGCAAACGCAGGCACCAGTCGTTCTTGGTCCGGACTCACACTGCGGGCAAAAACCGAGTCAGCGAAACTGCTTCCACAGCCCTCGCCGGGAATGCTTCGACATTGCTCGTACAAAGCTGCGGCGTCCGCGTGATTCACGCCCAACCGCAAGACAGCGCTTGGAATGACGACGCTAGCGTTTGAAGACTCCTCCGCCGCCAGCGCGGAAGGCACGGACGGCGCCGACGCTGCGCGCAGAGCCACGGCGGACGTGACCGGCGGAGCCGACGATTCGGCGGCCGCGCGCGGGCCTCGCGCAATCCAAAACGCAACGCCGCTGAGTCCAATCAACGCGGCCAGCGCAATCCCCACGACGCGACGTTTCACCGCGCGGCGAGCAGGTAAAGGCGCGCTCGCCGCCGTGGAAAGCGCGGGACTGGCAGCTGCTGGGATAGCTGGAGCCGAGACTGCCCGCCCGCTGCTCGCGAGCGGCACTGCGCCGGGCGAAGCACCGTCCAGGAAGTCGAAGCGGCCTTCACCGACGCCCAAGTGGCGAAGCGATTGCCGATGCCCGACGTGGGATTTTAGTGCTGCAGCGAGCTCGTCGAGCGATGACGGCGCTCCTTCCGCGTCAACGACCGTGGCAAAGGCACGACTAAACAGGCCATCGTAAGCTGGCCCCTCAGCGCTGGCCGCGAGCAGGTAGCAGTCATTCCGCTCGAGCGCTTGCGCGACCAAGGTGCGGCCTGCGGCGCGGCTCGCGAAGCAACAATCCACGATCAAGAACAACTTGCCCGGGCGCGCATCTCGTCCGAGCACTAGCCCCGCCAAATCCGAAGTTCGCAACCCCTCCGCGAATACCTCAGCGCGGAACCCGCGCGTACATAGGTAGTGGCTGCCGCCAGCTACGTAGCCGTGCCCCGAGTAGTAAAACACGACTCGATCCGCCGGTCCGAGTTGGGTCTGCACTAACCAGCGGTTCAACGCCGCCCGCAGCTCTTGGGCGTCGGGATTTTCTGGCAGCGCTACGTGCTCGTAGCCGAGCCGACTCACGAACACCGAGCGCATGCGCTCGAGATCCGCGGCCACCTCCGGCAGCGCGCTGAACATTCCGCCTGCCTCCGGCACGCCAATCCCGAGAAAGAAGCGCCGCCCGAGCGTGGGCGTCATTACTTGAGCGCTTCGGCGATTGCGTCACCGAGCGGCGCGTGCTCGAAGTATGAGGTCAGCGCGTGGGTGCCCGGGCCGTCCAACGTGGAGCCATGCTCGACTCGCACGTCGCGAACCGCGGGGAATAACTCAGTTAGGCCGGCGACCGGCACGCACCAAACGTCCGCGCCGGCATAGAAATTGGTCCAACGCTCGACTTGCGGCCAGGGCAAACGTGCGTCCGCGCCGCCGCCGATGAGCCGACTCAAACGCTGGCGCATGGGTTGCAAAATGAGATCCGGAGTTGCCAGTGGCGAACCAACGGTGATGAAGGAGCGAACCCGATGAGGCTTCCAGCACAGCCCCTCATACGCGACGACGCTGCCCAACGAGTGACCAATGACGAGCTTGGTGTCTTCGGCCAACTGCGCACGAAAGCGGGCCTGTACTTGCAGAAATGCGCCATCCCCCGCGGCCGGATCCGGATGATAGACCGCACCGTTGTGCATATAAATGGCGGTTTGCGCGACCAAGCCATCGAGATAGGTCGCAAGCGCGTTGCTAGGCCGCCCGTCCATCCCGTGCGTCGAGAGCTTGTCCGCGACACGCACGGAGCCGCGGCAAAACTTGAAATAGGTGTCTCGAGAAAAGCTACCGAGCCCCTTGGCAACCAGAGCCTCGTCTTCCAACTTCGGCCACCGGAATAGATCGGCCCAGTACGCAATCTTCACGTCGGTCGCGGCTGGCAACTGCGTTGGATTTGCCTTGCCCCACTCCGTGCGTCGCAACAAGCGCACCAGGTGCGTGTACCAAAGCCGGTGCAACGGTTCCGGCTCGTACCGTTGCATGTTCATGCCGTGCACGATCACAATCTTGGCCATCGTTTGACTCCGCCTCGCCCCAACGCCGCTGCGAGGGGCGAATAGGACCATTTCTCGGCTTCGCTTGGAAGAGCGTGAGATGTCTGTGACGTTTCAGTGCCGAGTACCGCGGTGCGCGTGAGGGCTAGCCGTCAGCCGACGCCGAACGAAAACCCATTGAATCTTCCATCTGCTCGTTCGATACGCAAATATAAAGCCGCCGTCGCCGCTCCGTCGCCGTCCATCATGAACCTGCCATTTTGCTTTCACCCCCTGCGCTCGCGTCGTTCTTCGCCGTTTCGACCGTTCACCAGGCGGCGCCCGTGACGGCAAGCACGCCGCCAAACAGCGAGGCTCACAAGCGGGAGCTGATCGCCGAACGTTACGAGCTGGAGAGCAAGCTTGGCAGCGGCGGAATGGGTGCGGTCTTTGCCGGTCGTGATCTGCTGTTACAGCGACTCGTAGCCGTCAAGCTGCTGCCTGCGGGCAAACGGGAGAATGCGCGCGCCACCCAACGCCTGTCGAGGGAGGCACGCGCGATGGCGCGGATCGCTCATCCCGGGGTCGTGCAGATCTTCGACCAAGGGTGGGACGATCAGTGGGGCCCGTACATCGTGATGGAACGGTTGTTCGGCGAAGACCTCGCGCATTTCTTGCACGAGCGCGAGCCCTTGGAGCTGGCGCTCGCACTCGGGCTGATCGAGCAAGTGTGCTCGGCGCTCCAGGCGGCGCATGCCGCCGGCGTCGTCCATCGCGATCTAAAGCCGGCCAATCTCTTCGTTTTGCGTGACCCTACCGCCGCAGTGCCGCGCATCAAGATCTTGGACTTCGGCGTCGCCAAGCTGGATGAACCGGGTCTGTTGACTGACCCGGGAGATATTCTGGGAACCCTGGCCTACCTTCCGCCTGAACGGTGGGAGGCCGGCGAAACAGCGGACGCGCGCACGGACGTGTACGCGTTAGGCGCGCTTTTGTTTGAAATGTTGAGCGGTTTTCCGCCCTTTCGAGGCAGCACGCGGACGGCGCTGCGACTCTCGATCCTGCACGATGAAGCGCCGCCACTCAGCAGCATCCGACCTGAATTGCCCGCACAATTGAGTGCGGCCGTGGCACGCGCTCTCAGCAAAGCACCGGCCCGCCGCTTTCAGAGTGCCTGGGAGTTTGCGCTAGCGCTCGGGATCCCCTTCCAGCGGCTTACAGCCGCGGTCGTCGGCAGTGAAGCCAGCGCTGCGTTCGAAGGCAGCGCGCGGTACCGGGTGATTCGCACGTTGGCCCTGGGCCAAGGCACGGAAATTTACGCAGCGTGGGATATTGAGCAGCGGCGCGCAGTCGCGCTGAAGCGGCTTTTGGCTCCCGGCGGTGAAACGTTGGTCCGATTGAAGCGTGAGTTTCGCACGCTGTGCGACATTGCGCATCGCAACGTGGTGCGAGCGTACGAATGGGCGGCGCACGGCGAGCACGTGCTGCTCGCGCTCGAGCTCATCGAGGGCAGCCCGCTGCTCGAGTACCTCGAGGGCGCGCCGGGCGAGCTTCATGCCTGCGTGTGTCAGTTGGCTCAAGCACTCGCCGCCATCCACGCGCGCGGCCTCGTGCACGGGGATGTGACGGCGCAGAACGTGTTGGTAGAGCCGACAGGCCGCCTGGTGCTGCTCGATTTCGGGCTGAGCTCTCGCATGCGCGAGCAAGCAACCCCAAGAGGCACCGCCACTTATCTGGCGCCCGAGGTGCTGGAGGGCAAATGGGGCCCGGAAGCGGACTACTACGCGCTGGGGGCGTTGTTGTGCCAGGCCATCACTGGCGAGCCACCAGCTGCGGGCTCGACGTCGCTGGTGAGGTTGCGGTCGCAGGCTCGCGCGGAGACGTCGCTCGAGCTGCTTGAGCTCTGCGCCTCGTTGCTCGAACCAGATCCGCTCCGTCGGGCGGGGGAAGCCGAGGTCCACGCACAGCTCGGTCTCGCGTCCGGCACGAACCACGAGAACGCACTGACGAGCAGCGGTCGCTTCGTCGGCCGCGCGGCGGCCATGGCCCAGCTCTTTGACGCCTTCCAACGCAGTACGGAGGGCAGCTCGAGCCTCTTGTGGCTAGAAGGAACCAGCGGCATCGGGAAAACGACGCTCATCGAGCGTTTCGGTCGCACGCTCGAGCAACAAGGCCGTGCCCTGGTCTTGCGCAGTGGCGCTCGGCACTCGACCTCGGTGCCGTTCCCGGTCTTCGATGAGCTCATCGACGAATTGAGTGAATGGCTAGCAGGTCAAAGCCCGGGTTCAATCTCCGCGTTGCTGCCAGCGAACACGGAGCACTTGGCGCGCCTCTTTCCCGCGCTGTTGCGCGTACCCGCCGTTGCTCGCAGCATGGCCGGCGGCGGCGCGCGGAACGCTGCTGAAATTCGCCTGCAAGCCAGCGATGCCGTGCGCGAGTTGATACGCCGGCTGTGCGCCCGCCAACCGCTCGTGCTGCTAATCGACGATATTCAGTGGCTGGATGCCGACAGCGCGGAGCTGATCGCAGCGGTGTTGCGCGATCCAGAGCCGCCGCCAGTGTTGCTGCTGGGTGCCGTGCGCACGGACGACGGCACCTTCCCACCCGTACTCCGCAAGCTCGAGGCGCGCTTGCGCGAGCCGGGTCGGCGCGTGCGCCTCGAGCCGTTGTCGAACGCGGAGGCAAAAGCGTTGCTTACGGCGCGCTGGCGTGGCGCCGCACCGCTCGCTGATGAAGCGGCGCAACGCCTCGCCCAGCACAGCGGCGGTGTGCCGTTTTTTGCGGATCTGTTGGCAGAGGGTTTGGTCGCGCCCAGCGCTTCGGAGCCCGAAGGGCTTGCCGCGGTGTTGCGCGCCCGCCACGAACGCCTGCCTGAATCGTCGCGCTTGGCGCTGGAGCGAGTGTGCCTCGCATCGCGCCCGCTGCCGCGCTCCGTGCTCTTGCGTGCCACGCCCGCCGAGGCGCTGGACGCACTGCTCCTCGGTCGCTTCGTGCGCCCTGCACACGGCGCGGCGGCTGATTTACTCGAGCCTTATCACGCGCGCATTCGCGAGGCGGTACTGCAAGCAGTGCCCGATGCCGCGCGGCAGGCGCACCACAGCGAGCTCGCTCGCCTCTTGCAGGAGGACCCGCACCTGGATCCAGAAGCGCTCGTCGAGCACCTCGCGGGTTCTGGGGAAGCGCAGGAAGCTGCGCGCGTGGCGCTCGCCGCTGCCCAAACCGCGACCGAACAACTCGCTTTCGATCGCGCCGCGGCACTGCTCGGCGTCGCGCTGAAGCACGGGCAGTTCGACGAATCCGAGGCTCTCACTCTGCACCGTACGCGCGCGCGCGCCTTGCACGACGCAGGTCGACGCCGCGAAGCCGGCGCGGAATTGCTGAGCGCGCTCAAGCTCGCGACCGAAAAGGACGAACGAGGCTCGCTGCGCCTGGAGGCCGCGAGTCACTTACTCTTGAGTGGGGACACTCGGGAAGGGCTCGAGCTATTGGCTGACGCGATTGCAGCGTCCGGTTTAACTCTGCCGGAAACAGCAATGGACACGGTGGGAATGACCTTGAGCGCGCTGCAAGCGCTGGCCGTTCGCGGGGTTGCTCCGTCGCTCGCGAGCGGTGCGAGCGGGCCTGATCTCGCGCGCATCGATCTGTGCTTACTGCTGGCGCAGGGTCTGGCACACGTCGACTTGCGAGCTTTACCCTTCGCCATCGTGGCCTTGCATGCCGCGCTCGATGCCGGTGAAGCCGAGCGACTGCAGCGCGCGTGCGCGGTGTTCGTGGTCTCGACAGCTGGGCACGTCCCGAACCCGCTGACCGGGCCGGCGTTGGAGCTATGCCGCGAACTCACGAGCCAATTGCAGACGCCCTATGCGCGAGCGTTGCTGCACGCGGCCGAAGCCGAGATGGCGCTGTCCCAGGGCAGGTTCCTGGCCGCCGAGGCAAATTTCGAACGCGCCGAGCGCACCTTGCTGGAGTCGTGCGTCGGTAGGACGCGGGAGCTGGCGGTCGTCCGTGACATGGCGGTGTTCATTCAGTTCGCACACAAGGGTGATTTTAGGACCCAAGTCGCCCGTAGCCAACGTTGGATGCGCGAGGCGGAGGAAACGCAAAATCAATTTCACGCCAGCATGCTGCGCGTCGCGCACGCGATTGTCTGGGTGGCGCACGACCGACCGGAGCACGCGCGGGCCGAGCTGGACAGGGCCGAACGGGAGTGGACGTCGGCGGCAGGCATCCTGGTGGTCGTGGCGACCTTGTACCGCGATATCGTGGATCGCTACCTCGAGCAGAATCGGGAGGAGCAAGAGCGGCGCGCGAGCGTGTTGACCAGCCCCGCCGCGCAAACCCCGTTTCTTGCCGGCTATGTCGCGCTGCACGCCATCTGGAACGCCATTCGTGTCATCGCTTGCAGCGTCGGCAACGGCCACACTCAGGAGCTGAAGCTCGTGACCGAGTCCTTGGCAAGCCTGCGCGGCTTCGGGCTGGATGTGTGGTTGGCGGTTGCCGACGCACTCGAAGCAAACTTGGATTATCTGCAGGGGGCTCGCGAGACCGCCCTCCACCGCCTCGAAGAGGCCGAGCAAACCTTTCGTCGGCTGCATATGCTGTGCTTAGCCGCGTGCGCCCGGAAGCGCCGAGGGCAGTTCACGCGAGCGGAGTTGGGTGCTCGCTTACAGTGGGAAGCCGACACGGAGCTTCAACAATTGGGCGTCGTGAACGTGGAACGCTGGTCCCGCGCCTACTGGTCAATCTTCGAGGTGAGCGGCGCGCAGCTGCTGACGCGGGTTACGGACGATGACTGTCAGGCGTCCGCTTCAGATGAATCTTGAGCGCGCGGTCCGAAACTTGAAGGCGTTCAGCCGCAGCGCACACATTGCCAGCGGTCGCATCCAACGCGGCCTGCACCTCCGCGCCTGGGATGTCGGCTAGACTGCGAATTTCCGGGATCTGCGCGAGCCGCTTGTAGAGGTAACTCTTCGACACGCCCAGCGCCTTCGCCGCGCGTTCTCGATGGTACTGGGCCGCCCGCACTGCCGAAACCAACTGGGCATCGCTCAACGCCGACGGCGGGCCGACGCTTTTCTCGGTGGCCACGAGTGCGGGGGTAGTGAGCAAGGTTGGCTCCGACGACGCCGACGACCGTTGTGCCCCGGGCCGCAATAGACCCAGAAGCGCAGCACTGATTCGCGCTACTGGGCGGTCGCGATTTTCGAGCACGAATCGGAGTGCCACGTTCGAAAGCTCGCGAACGTTGCCAGGCCAATCGTAAAGCGCCAGCGCAGCCACGAACGAAGCGGGAATCCAAGGTTCGGGGTCGGACTCCGCGGGCATGAGGCGCCCGCTCACGTGCAGGCCGGCCAAGCGCTGGCGTAAGAAGTGCACGAACAACAAACCAACGTCGTCGCGCCGCGCGCGCAAGGGTGGCAGCGAGATTTCGTACGAAAAGCGGCGCAACAATGGCTCCCGAAACTCACGCTTGGCGATCGCCAGCTCAAGGTTGGAATCCGTCGCGGCGATCAGCCGAACGTCCACCTTGACTGTGCTGCCGCCCAGCGGCTGAATCACGCCCGACTCGACCGCCCGCAGCAAGGCTGTTTGCACCTCCGTCACCACGTCCCCGATTTCGTCCAGGAATAAGGTGCCGCCGTGGGCCTGGGAAAAGTAGCCCTTGTGCTCTTTTACCGCTCCGGAAAAAGCCCCACGCCGATGCCCAAACAGCTCGGACGCGGCCAAGCTCGGTGGCACGCTGGCCATGTTGACGGCGACATACGGCGCGGCGTAGCGCGTGCTGCCGGCGTGCAATGCCGCTGCCACGAGCTCCTTACCCACGCCCGTTTCTCCGCGCAGCAACACCGGTACGTCCGTCTCGGCGATGCGTTGAATTTCCTGTCGCAGCATGCGCATCGCACTGCAATCGCCAACCATGCTCGGCGCGCTGGACGCAAAGTCGATTAGCTCTAGCCAGCGCACCACGAGCGTCAGGTATTTGCCGAACAGGACGACGACGCCAGTTTGGAGCGCAGCAAGTGGCAGGGCCATTTCGCCGAGCAAGGGCTGCCCATTCACTTCCACCGTATGTGCAGGCGAAGCATGCCGAATGATCACTTGGTCGGCTCGAAACTCGAGATACAGCGGCACGCGCGTGATGCGGGAGCTAGCAAGCGGCCCGGTGCTCCGGCCGTCGGTGGCTCTGAAGTCGGGGCTGTTCCGGTTGATCTCGACCGTGCCCTCGGCCCCCGCGTCGCACAGCGGAGCGAACTCGCCCACGCGCCGCCAATCCGGATGTGCCAACACCCGCGCAGCGATGCAACGTCGGCTGGCGTGCTCCGCCTCGCTCGGGGTGGATCGGGTCGTGAGTGGATCGAGCACGACAAAGTTGACTATAGACGAAGTCGTCAGCGGGCCTAGCAGCGGTCCGGCAAGTGGCAGAATCCCCGACGATTGTGGGTATATTTCCGGAGAGTGTCCGACGCTCGGATCCCTAGAACTCATTCACCAACGCACGACCGGAGATCGAAGCTGAGTGCCAATGGGCTCGGGCGGAGCTGCCCTGGCGGGCGGCCAAGCGAGCCACGCGGCAGCCGACCCCGCGCCCAGGCCCCCGGCGAAACGCCGAGCCAGGCTCGAAACGCGCGCGTCAGGTGGGGCGCGTCCGCGAACCCGACCTGATGCGCCGCTTCTTCGACTGAAGTGCCCGCTTCCAGCAAGCGCCGGGCAGACTGCAAGCGCAGCAGCTTCTGATATTGATACGGCGCAAGCCCCGTCATCGCGCGGAATGTCCGTGCCAGGTGGTATTTCGATAGGTTGGCTTGGCGGGCCAGAACATCGAGCGGAACCCCTCGCGGAGAAACGTCGTGCAGATACTGAACCGCGCGCCGCGCCCGGGGATGGTGACAGGGGCGCGAGTCCGCGTCGGCCGTCGCCTGCGACGCGAGGTGCAGCAGGCGGCTCATGCACTCACGGTAGGCCAACCGCAAGGCGGCATCTCCATCCGGCAAGCAGACGCTGGACTGCAGGCGCTGCAGGGCAATCGCCAGTTCGGCATCGTCCAGCTGTGGCCGCCGGAAACAGGCCGGCGCGCCAAACCCGGCGCCCATTGCTGCACGTCGCAGTGCGGCGGGCGACCAGCAAACCATGAACAGATTCACGGGTTCCGAAACCTGCAACGTACAATGCACTTCGCCAGGCTCCATCAACTGCACCGAGCTCGCCTTGGCGATCCGCTCACAGCCTCGGCTATGCCATTTGGCTTCGAGCGAGCCCGAGCCGCTCGAGAACAACGCGGCGGTAAAGGTGTCGTGATGCATCGACCAGCGCCGCGTGGACTGCCAGATGCTCCAAAACTCGACCCCTTCCAGCCACGGCAGGGTATGGACGCGAATCCGCTCTGGGGCCTGATTGGTGGTAAGTTCCCTGCGCCGCATGGCTTCGCCTTCAGTCACGAGCTGACCTCCGCACTGATGAGTGTTTCGGCGCGCGAGCGGCATGTCCGCTAAGCGCGCCCAACTGCACTCCCCATTGCAGCGTTCGTGCCATGCAATCTGCCACAACGCGGGGCGCGACCGATACCGAAGAAGAACGCGAATCGGGCGCTCCCGTGCCGTGGACCGCGCCGGAATACGCATGTGAATCCGGATTCGAATCCGGATTCCGGCGCTGCGGGCCCACGGCCAGCACCGAAGCCCTGCAGACTTGGAGCCTAAAACAGCGCGATCGCTGCGCCGAGATGCAAGGACGCCCAGCCCAACTCCGCCCGCAATTTTACCGGACCCAGGTCGTAGGCGATGCCGCCCGTGCCTTGGAAATAGATGTGACCGACACCCGCGTCATAACCGGCAAGGTTGTTGTTCCAGCTGATGAAGCGATAGCCAAAGTCGAACTTGGGATAAACCATGAGTTTATCGGTCAACCAGAAGTTCCACGTCACACCCACAACGGGCGTGAACTCGTTGTACGACCAGTTGAAGGACGAACCGAGTACGGATTGGCTGTACGAAACGTGATAGTAATCGAGCCCAAACTCGATACCGAACTCGTCGTGCTTGCCGGGCGGGAGCTTCAGCACGTGACTCGCAAAGATGCTTTGATAGCGCGCCCCGAGCCCGTATCCGGTGCCATATCCGTATCCGTAGCCAATTGAGCCGAACGCCGACAGGTTGTTGTTCATCGTCGCGTGGTTGGTGTCCTCCGCGGCTGGCCCAGCGGGCGCCTCGGGGGTGGCCGGCGCGGGCGCGCTGGCAGCGGCTGCCGGTGCGGGTTGCGCGGGTTGCGCGGGTTGCGCGGCCGTTTGAGCGTGAACGGCTCCGGTCCAGACGAGCAAGCTTGAACACAGCGCGAGCGCGCTAGTCCACGGGCCGCGGCCGAGCGAAACGAACTTGAGCGTAAGCATATTCCTAGGCATTCCTTGGTGCCGTTCGGCACAGTGCCGAGTACGGGATGCTCAGTCCGTATCATGAGAAAACGAATACGTTCCTGAACGTTCTTGCCTGAATTGCGCACGTGTGCGGAAACGAGACGCGCGACTCGCGCTCAGTGATCGAACGAGAAACGCAAGGCGCGAGCGATCGCGTGATCGTCGGAAGCAGCGCGAAGCCTGAGCGCGCGTGGCCGCGTTAGATCGCGCGGCAGCGCTTTGCGCGCACCGGAAACCTGGCGGCCGCCGTGCTGCTCACTTCAGTGTGCTGGCAATGCGAGTAGTCAATGCGTTCAGGGCCGCGGCGTACGCGTAGTCAGGGCTCGTTGCGCCAGAGGAGACTTTAGGACAGATAGAGGCCGGCACGGCGCGCTCGGCCAGCAGCTCCGCGAGACGTAGCTCACGAGCACCGGGAGTCGCCTTGTTGTAGTACTGAGTAGTGCTCGGTGCGCCGCCGGCAGGGGGCTGGCAGAGCGGGCTATTTTCCGTAGTGATCGACGTCAGGTCTCCCGTCCGTGTCGCCGCGCACAGGCAAGCTGCGGCACCGTCGGTGCAGGGGCGTGGGTTCGGCAGCGCGAAGGTGCAGGCGTACTGCAGGTCGTCGTTGTCGGGCAGGTTTCGCTCGTGGCCGTTGATGGCGGACAGACCCGGATCCTGCGCGGTTGGAGGCGCGATTTTATCGTGGCTGAGCGGGTTTTCCCCGGTGCGCGGCGCGATGGACTCGATCATGAACGGGTCACTGGGCGGCTGATTCTGAGCGGGTTCACCGAGCAGCACTGGCCAACGGTGATTGGCAGCCAACGCGGCGCCGTCCAAGTACGCGAGCGCATGATCTGCAGCTAGGCTCTCGGACGCTGCCAAATCTTGCCACGGCGCGCCGACGATCGTGGAAACGCTGATCAACGTCGCTGAGCGACCGCCGGCCAACAGCGGGTTGTCCACGAGCGCGCCCGCGCGGTTCGGGACCCGGGGATTGCTGAGGCCGTTCTGGTAACGCTCAACCGGGTACAACAAGTCGAAACCAAAGCGCCGCTGTTGATCGAAGCAGCGCAAATTCAGCGAGTCATGCTGACCGTCCCATGTAACGTAGGGCTGACCCGCGAGCATTGCTCCGCACACGGAATCCTGCGCCAACGCGCTGCAGCCGGCGGGCGGAGCGACCTCGCTTTCTGCACAAGAACGACAGCACGGGTCGTTCGGGTTCGCGTCACAGGCGCTCGTCGCGCGCGGCATCTTCATGCTGCCGCCCACGAACCAGCCGTTGCCATTGTCTTGGATCGAGCAGTCATTTTCATCGCTGAGAATGACGATGGCGACCGCGGAATCCGGACGCAAGAACGCTTTGCGCTCGTTGAGCAGCACGTCATTGGTGCCGGTAGCTACGCTCTGGGTGTCTTGCTTCTGCACAGAAGCGGGCGGCTCGGGATCGATCAGGAAGCGGTACATGGCTTCCAGAGGGGCTTCGTAACCGCAGCCGTCTTCGCCGACGGCGGCGATGGTCTTCTGCAAGTCACTGGCAACGGCTGCTGGGTCAGCACTACCGGTCTTGCCTGCTGCGTCATAGGACAGGAAATCCGTGCCAGCGTAAGTCGGAACGCCCGTGCGCTTGGCTGGCAAGAGCTCCGCCTGATCATCTTGATGCGGAAACGTGACTTGATCAGCGCAGACCGTACCGCCGTGACCGCCGATGCTAGTGGTGATCACACCGAAGTGAATGTCGCTGACCGCCTTGCTGAGCCCCGTCACGAAACCGGGGATGGAGGCCGACAGCAGCGCGTGCTTGTCACTCATACTCAAGGAGTTATCGAGCACGAACAGCACGTCTAGCTTCGAGGCGTGCGCCTGGGGGCCAATGTTCACGGGTGAACCGCCGCCGATGCCGGCAGCGCCCGCGCCCGGCGAGCTGCCACCGCTCGCGTACCCCGCCGCGCCACTCCCGCCCGTCTGACCGGCGCCGCCCGCTCCGTCCTTGTTGCTCGCGGCACCCCCGCAAGCGCTGCCCATGACCAATACCGCCGAAGCACCTAAGATCTTCGCAAAGCTCGCCCGCATACCCCGTACCCTCCATCTGGGTAAAATTCGAAAGCCACCATAGTACGGCGGCCTCCCCCCAAATGTTCCCAGCGGGGCAAATCGATCCCGGATCCGGTCCCCGCCCGCTGTTTATCTGACCGCTTACAAGACAATCGCAGAAAATAGGCCGCTCGAAACGCTGTTCTGAAAACAGTGCGTGACGATCTTTGCCGCTTGTTCTTCGGTGCGATCGGCAAGCGAAGCCTGCACCTCCCCCAGCGCGGCTTCCAGGGTGACTCCGCGCGCGAGGGATTCCACCAGGGTGACCATGGCCAGCTCCAGCTCCAGGCGCCACACGCTGCGCCCCGTGCGGTACACGGCAACGGCGCTCGCCAGCGGGCTGGGAACGGTGGTTTCCGCGTCATTGCGAAAGGCCTGAAGGTACGCATTCACCGGGTACGAAAGACGCAGGATCTTGAGTGACGGGTTCACCGTGAAGCGCGCGCCGGGCCAGCGCTCCTGGGGCACATGCCCCAAATCGTCAAAGCCAATCGCCGCCGCACTCGGGGCGTGAATGCCGAGCACAATGGCCCATTCGAGCGCCGCTAAATCCGAACAAAACACCGGACTGTCGAGCGCTTGGCCACGGCAGAACTCGGCCATGTGCCGACCAAAGTAGTTGAGGCTCGGCGCGCGCGAGGGGTGCTCGGCAATGTAGGAGCGACACAGCGCCTCGAATGCCTGCTCCCCGAGGGCGTGCTGCAACACCGGGTAATCGTCGCTCAAGCACTCGATCAGCCGCGCATGATAACCCTGACGGTAGATATCGATGCGCGCGAGGGAGCTGAGCGTTTTGCTCGGCTTCACCAAGCGCCCGGCTGAGCTTTCATCCACCGGCGCCGGCTCCGCTTCGGGCGTGCTCACGATGGCCGCGAACCACTCTTGCTGCTGACGTAAGCTGAGCGTGCCCGAAGCCCAGCTCGGAGCTTGGCCCAGCCGCGATTCCGGCTGGAATTCCGCGCGGGCGGGCGTGGCGCTGGCGCGCTCGTGCAGGCCGAGCGCGTCCGCGGTGGGTTGGCGCATCACGGCACGGCTCCGATGAAATCGCGAGCGCGCAGCGCCTCGGCGTGGGTCAGCTCGAAGCTCGGGATTTCCGCGTCCCATTCGAGCAGCACCGGCACACCGCTGGAGCGCTGGTGCGCACTCGAAAGCAGCTGCCACACCGGATCAGTCACCGGCCCGATGTGCGAATCAATGATGTGTGTGCCATGGTCCGTGTGGCCGGCGACGTGAAACTGCACGACGCGCTCGAACGGAATGGCGTTCAAATAAGTCTGCGGGTCGAAGCCGTGATTCTTGCTCGAGACGTACACGTTGTTCACGTCCAACAAGAGCGCGCAATCAGCGCCTTCCGCGAGCCGCGCCAGGAACTCCCATTCCGGCATCGAATCACTCGCAAATTCGGCGTAGCTACTCGGGTTTTCGAGCACCAGCGGGGACCCCAAAAAATCCTGAACCGCCTGCACGCGGTCGATGACATGCGCCAATGCCTCTTCGGTGTACGGCATGGGCAGTAAATCATGCGTATTTTTGCCGGCCACGCCCGTCCAGCACAGGTGATCGGAAACCCAGCGCGCTTTTACGTGATCGCGCAACGCGCGCACCTCGCCCAAGTATTGTCGATCGAGCGGATCGGTCGAGCCAATCGACAGCGATACGCCGTGCATCACGATCGGATAGGCGTCGGCGATCTGCTCCAGAAACTCCAACGGACGGCCCTGAGTTCTCAAATAGTTCTCAGTGATGATCTCGAACCAGTCGACCGCGGGCTTATCGCCGATAATGGTCGAGTAGTGCAGAGTCCGTAGGCCTAGGCCGATGCCTAGGTTGGGCAGGCTGAATTTGTTGGCCATCGGGTTGTTCTTGCGTAGTGGCTCGCCATGCCGTGATGGCCGCTCGAGCGTGGCCTTCGAGCCAGCCGCGCATGGCCTCTCGGGGCAGCATGCCCGATCTCCACGCTTAGAAATCTCGCGCGCCGCGCTGACGGACACCGCCAGCGCAGCACGAGAGCTCTAGAATGAGATCAGCCCTTGCAGCCGCCCTGACCCTTGCAATCGTTCTGGCCCTTGCAAGCGTTCTTGTCGGTCTTGCAGTTGCCCTTACCCTTACAGTCGTTCTTGCCCTTGCAGTCGTGCTTGGCGCCGTCGGCAGCGCCGTCGGCAGCGGCCGCCGGGGCGTCAGCAGCCGGAGCGTCAGCGGCCGTACCGGTCGGAGCGGGGGATTCCGCGGGGGGCGTGGAGCCGCCACAGGCAACGCCCGCCATGATGCCAGTAACCGCAGCAGCCATCAGAGTGTTGGTCAAATTCATTTGGTATTACCTTCGTTGAAGTTAGCTGAACAAAGTGCGTGGTTGCGCACGTTGGGCCCTTGGTCCGTGGCGTTTCACGGCCATGTTCTTTTGAGCGGCACGCAGACTCGCGCCACCCACGCTCCCGGTCAACTTCTCGACCCGGAATCTTCGCTCTAAAATCCGCTCAGCCGGAACTGGGGGCTGTAATCGAGGCGCGGATGTTCGCCAGGGAGGCCGCGTCATCGAAGACCACGGAGTTACCCTGTGCGCGCACGCCGAGGCGCGCGAACAAGCTCGGCAAATCGACATTTCCAGGGTTTTCGGCGAGTTGTTCATAAAGCTGATGCACCACGGTCGTGCCCGTGGCGCGGTCGCCGGCATCCAGCACCTGCTGGATGTCCCAAGACACGTCGTCCGCTGCGCCGGTTTTGCCAATCGCGAGCAGTACGTCGTCTAGGGATCGGCGGTTACCGGTCTTCTCACGCAAAGTGACATCGGCCATCAAACAGAACAGCGCGCCGCCCCAGTACGTTCGGCCCCACGTCCGAGTGTGTTCGAGCCCTTGGTCGCCCGCCTGAGGCAAGCCCTGGGGCAAGCCGTCGATTAGGTCACGCCAGAACTTCTCTTTGCTCACGATGCCGACGCGAGCGCGAGCGACGGGTTCGAGGTACGTGGCCAGGCCCTCGCTCAACCATGCGTGTTCACGGCCGAGATCGGGAAAATTCGCGTGAAACAACTCGTGCGTCACGACCCAGTCGTCATGCGTCGTGCGCGCGTTCACTCGATCCGAAGCGCGCACCAGCACCGCCGGACCGCCGCCGCCGAGCGTTTCCCCGCGCGTGTCGTTGCCCGCGCCCTGCATCAACAAGACGAGCGTGCGATGGGCGGGCAGATGCCCTCGATAATAACTCGCGACGGCGCCCGCGGACGTCGCTATCCAGTCGCGCGCTTGCGCTTCAGTGAGCCCGAGGCGCTCGGGCGCGATGCCCAAGAGCAGCGTGCTGTCACCCGCCGGCAGCTCCGCAACTTGCAGCGCACCAAACGCCGAAAATCCTGAGTCATCCAAGATTTGGGGGGAGGCGCGGTACGTGTCGGGGCGGCCCCTCACGGGCTGAAACGCAGTCACAAAATGACCGTTCGGCCCGGGATCGACGTGAAACTCGAACGGCGCGCGCTCAGCCTGGGCAGGGGGATGCAAGAGCCACGTTGAGGGCGGCGCAATGAACACTTGGCCGGAAGCGATGGCCGTATCGATGTCGTTGAGCGCCTGCGCCGCTTCGGCGAGCGCGAAGTGATAACGCACCCGGCAGCCGCTGGTGCACGGTACGAGCCACACGCTGCCGCGCTGCGCCGCGGCGACCCAAGCACCACCGTGCTCGGTTTGTACTGCGCTGAAGAAGGGCGCGGCCGCGTCATCGGCGGAGAATTCGACGGCCGCGGTGGCGCTGAAGCTGGCCTCGACGGCGAGCTCACGTGTGCCATCGAAGTTCACCTCATAGCG
>JBDTYJ010000021.1:0-29096 GCA_040005755.1 Pseudomonadota bacterium | reverse complement strand
CGCGTGACGTAACCGAGCGCGCCGCCGTAGGCGCCGCGCGGGCGAAGCTCCAACTCACGAATGATCTGCATGGCGCGAACCTTGGGCGCCCCACTCAAAGTACCCGCCGGGAAGGTGGCGCGAATTACGTCCCAAGGCCCGAGGTTCGGCGCGAGCTCGCCCTCGATTTCGCTCGTGATGTGCATCACGTGGCTGTACTTCTCCACGCTCATGCGCAAGGGCACGCGCACGGTGCCGGATTTGGAGACGCGGCCGACGTCATTCCGCGCCAGATCAATGAGCATGACATGCTCTGCCAGCTCTTTAGGATCGCTCAGCATTTCTTGCGCGAGCGCTTCATCTTCCTCGGGCGTGCGGCCGCGGCGGCGTGTGCCCGCAATCGGCCGCAGCGTGATGCGCTTGTTTTCGACGCGCACGAGCGTCTCGGGGCTCGCGCCGGCGATCGCAACCGCCGAGGCGCCGTCCCGCTCCGGTAACTCGAGCAGGTACATGTACGGCGCGGGCGAGAGCACGCGCATGGCGCGATACACGTCGAACGGGTCCGCGCCGCCGGTAGGCGTGGAGAACGTGCGCGCGGGCACGATTTGAAACGCATCCCCCGCGCGAATGTACTCCTTGGCACGCTCCACGACCGCGCCGTATTGCGCATCACTCATGTTCACGTCCAGATCCGCAGGTAATGCCTGCGGATCGGGGGGTGAGATCAGCGGCAGCGCCGTGGCGTGCGACAGATCATGCTCGGCGCGCTCGACCTCTGCCGGGTCTTGCGCCGCGATGACCGCGGTGTGAGTCAGGTTGTCGAAGACCACGACGGTGGCATCGGAAATCATGCGCGCGATGGGGCGCTTACGCCCGAGCAACTCGGGCCACGGATCCACCTTGGTGACGAAGTGGACCATGTCGTACGTGAGTAGGCCGACGCAGGCCGTGGCGAAGCGCGTCGCAACGTCAGTCTCGTCTTCGCCCCCCGCTGGCGCGAGCTCTGCCAAATGCGTGAACGGGTCCACGCCCGCCTCGCCGTAAATGACGTGCTGGGTGCGTGGTCGATAACCCAAGATCGAGTACCGGCCCCAACGCTCACCACCGACCACGCTCTCGAGCAGAAAGGAACCGCCTTCCGAGCGCTTGCGCAGCGCTTGGTAGGCACCTACGGGAGTGATGCCGTCGACGACGAGTGTTTTCTTGTACATAGGGCTGACGCTGATGCTTTCGAGGCTTCGAGCCGAGCCCAGCATAGCGCCGAGCCGGAAAAAACTCAGAAATTCTGGCCGGACCCGCGCAGAATGGCCCCGGATCGGCGTTTGACGCGGGCTCGCCGCCGCGCTCATGCTGCGCCGGCTCGATGCACGCTTTTTTCGACCGAGGCCGTCAACGAACGGCTTTTTCCTGCCTCGTTTTGCTGCTGACAGCGCTCAGCTGCAACAGAGTGAGCGAGCGCCGCCTGCTCGATACCGAGGGCCGAGAATTTCTGGCGAAATGCCAACGCAGCGGTGAGTGCACGTTTGCGCAAACCTCGGGCCAGAAGCGCGCAGACGGCAAGAACCGGCTACTCTTGTCCCAGACCGGGCGCCTGATTGGCATCTGTGACGTTGCGGACGGGCAAACCTCGCCGGAGACGCCGGCCGATTGCCGCGCGCTGGTCTGCCAAACCGACGCGGACTGTCCGCCGAGCCACGGGCTAAAAGACGGCCAGTGCCTGAACGCGCTGTGTACGGATCCGGCTCAAGCGTTCGCAACGCCTGATTCGATCATGCTGTGCCTGGCCGGCGCGGGGCTCGGCCGCGACCAACCACGTCAAATCGAACGCTATGCATTGGGCCTGAATTGCGGCACGCCGTGCAAAGTGCCCGCCCCCTGCCGCCAACCCTGACTTCATTCTTTAGTACTAGGAAAGCTGGAATTAGCGGGATTTCTCCGCTAGCCTGCACACGCCCGCAATGACTGAATCTCCCTCGCTCGAGTCGAGCATCGCGCTCGCGGCATACGCCGAGCCGCTTGCCTCGAATAAGCGCGTCTTGGTGTTCGGCAACGCCCTCGCGCTGCTGTCCACGCAACTGCTGGAACGCGGCGCGCGCTCCGTGCACGTGTGCGATGCGGACGCCGTGCGTGTGGCCGAGGCCACCGCGCGCAATCGCTCCTCGCAAATTTCGTTCTCTGCCTTGGCCGACAGTGATCTGTCCGTACGTGATGGCTCGTTCGAGCTCGCGATCGTGGAAAACTTGGGAGCGCTCGGCCCGCGCGGTCTGGTGCAAATCGCCAAGCGCGCGCTCGGCCCGCGTGGCGCGGCGCTCATCGCGTGTCCGAACTCGGAAGCCGCATTCCCGCTGCTGCGCAGCGCAGACCGCGCGGCGACGTCACTCGACTATTACGCGCTGTACGACGCCGTCGCGGCTGAATTCGAGCACGTGCGCATGCTCGGGCAAACGCCCTTCGTCGGCTATGCGATCGCGGATTTTTCGGCGTCCGGTGAGCCCGAGCCGGCACTGGATACCAGCTTCGTTCCCGGCGGCGCAGAAGAGCCGGATGTGTTCATCGCCCTCGCCTCGCAGCAAGAGGTGCGGCTCGATGAATTCGCCGTCATCCAATTGCCGACCCAGCGGGTGCTGAGCAGTGCCGCGCCGCCGCCCGCGCCCGCGCCCGCGCCGCCGCCGCCGCCCGTGGCCGCGCCCGTTGGCCCAAGCAAGGCGGACGTCGCGCAGCTCGCCCGCCAGAACCAATGGATCAAAGAGCTCGAGTCGCGCGCCAGCACCGCCGATGAACGCGCCGACCACGCTGAAGCGGAGCTAGAGGAACTGCGCGCGCAGCTAGCAACCGAGCAAGAAGCGACCTTGGCGCTCAAGGCTCAGCTGGAAAAAGAGCTCGCGGCCGAGCAAAAGGCCACCTTGGCGCTCAAGGCTCAGCTGGAAAAAGAGCTCGCGGCCGAGCAAAAGGCGACCTTGGCGCTCAAGGCGCAGCAGGAAAAGGAGCTCGCGGCCGAGCAAAAAGCCTCCTTGGCACTGAAGGCACAGCAGGAAAAGGAGCTCGCGCCCCTACGCAGCGAGCTCACTGCGAAAACGGCGGAGCTGAGCGCCAAGTCGGTTGAGCTCTCGCGCGCCACCGCGCAGCTCGGGCAGCTCACCCGTCAGCTCGCGGAAAAGAACGCGGAACCAGAGCCTCCCGCCGAGCTTGCGAGTTTCGAGCAGCAGCTCGTGGAGCGCGGCGCTGAGGTGCGCCGGCTGGAGCAGGACCTGCGAACCGCCGAGCGCACTGGCCGGGAGCTCGTGCGTGAGCTGGAGCGGCGCCGCGCAGACCAGGCCGCCCACGGCGGCGCGGAGTTGGAGCGCGCGCTCGCCGAGCGCGAAGCCGATCTGCAAGCCGCCGCGTGGACCATCGAGAGCCTCTCGTTGCGCCTGGAATTAGCTGGAGAATCGGGCACTAGCGAGGGCCCGGAACGGGAAAGCGCACGCTCCACTGACGAAGCGCGTTGACAGGCCGATCGGAAGCCTTACCTTGCCGGCCAATTCCCCCGGCCGGCTACATCCAGCATGAGTGAAAAGCGCGACTATTATCTGATCCTGAGTGTGACTCGGGAAGCGTCGGACGACGAGATCAAGAGGGCCTACCGGCAAGCGGCCCTCAAGCATCATCCCGATCGCAATCCGGGCGACAAGACCGCCGAGGAAAAGTTCAAGGAAGCCAGCGAGGCGTACGCGGTGCTTTCAGACGCTGAAAAGCGCGGCGCCTACGACCGCTACGGTCACGCTGGCTTGAACGGCGGCGGCTTCGATTTCAACGGCGGAGGGATGGGCGACATCCTGAGCCACTTCCAAGACATGTTCTCCGATTTCTTCGGCGGCAGTCAGGGCGGCGGGCAGCGCCGTAAACGCGGCCCGGAGCGCGGGCAAGACGTGCGCGTCGAAGCCACGATTTCACTGAAGGATGCGTTGCTCGGCGGCAAGCATGAAATCAACGTCAGCGGCGCCGCGCCGTGTGATTCCTGCAATGGCTCTGGCGCCGAGCCGGGCAGCAAGGTCGAAACTTGCACGCAGTGTCGCGGCGCTGGCCAAGTGACGGCGCAGCGCGGCTTCATCATGTTCTCGAGCCCGTGTGCGCGTTGCCGCGGCACCGGCCAATACTTACCCAGCCCCTGCCACACGTGCCGCGGCTCAGGCGCGGTCGAGCGTCAGCGCAAGGTGATCGTGGCGATACCGGGCGGCATTGATTCGGGGCAACGCCTGCGCGTGCCCAAGCAAGGCATGCCTGGTCCCAATGGGCTCCCGCCCGGTGATTTGTACGTCGACATCGACGTCGAACCGGACGAGCGCTTCGAGCGCCAAGGCGCGGATCTCGGGACGCGCGCCTCCATTTCATTCGCCGAAGCCGCGCTCGGCAGCAAAGTCGAAATTCGCATGCCGGATGACTCGGTGATTACCGCTGAAGTGCAACCGGGCACGCAACCGAATGCCGTCATCGTGGTGCGTGGCCAAGGCATGCCCCGGTTGGATCGCCATGGCCGCGGTGATTTGCACGTCGCGGTGAACGTGCGCGTCCCCACCAAGCTGAGCCGTAACGCGAAGAAGCTGCTGCGCGACTTGGAAGCCGAACTCGGCGGCGAAGTTTCTCCGGAGTAAGCCAAGTTGTGGGCCCCCCGCGCGGCGGAGCCGCGCTTGCCGGGGGCCCGGGCGCGCGCAGCGGAGCGAGCACGCACGGCGTGGCTCGCCGCGACCTGACCGGGGGCACCCCACAAACCGAAAATCGAGGTTGGTGTTCAAACAGGGTTCCAACGTCGATTGGGGATTTTTTTAGGGAGGGGTTGATGGTCACGCGTGACGGTGCGCCCGTCATAGCCTTCGGCGTCGCGGACGGCTCCTTCGCCCAAGCCTTCGCTGCTAGCCAAGCTTCTGCGCGAGCCGCAGCAACTCAGCGCGCGTGCGCTCGATTGGCTCGATCAGCTGTGCGTCCTGACACAGGAACTGTTCCAGCTCCGGCAGCACCGCTAGCGTTCGATCCAGGCGCTCGTCGGTCCCCTTTTCGTAGGCGCCGAGGGCAATCAGGTCTCGCTTTTGCTCGTACAGGGCGAGCGCGCTGCGCACTTTGCGCGCGGCCTGTACGTGCGCGGGCGAGACCACGTGGTCCATCACTCGGGAGAGTGATGTAACGGCGTCCACCGCCGGGTAGTGGCCACGCGCGGCGATCTGGCGTTCGAGCACGATGTGACCGTCCAAGATGCCGCGCACCTCATCCGCGATTGGTTCGTCCATATCGCCGCCTTCAACCAGGACCGTGTAAATTGCAGTAATTGCGCCGCTTTCTCCCTGGCCGCTGCGTTCGAGCAGGCGCGGCAGAAGAGCGAACACGCTGGGCGGGTAACCGCGCCGCGCTGGCGGCTCACCAGCGGCCAAGCCAATTTCACGTTGTGCGCGCGCGACACGCGTCACGGAGTCGACGAGCAGCATCACGTTCTTGCCGGTGTCGCGGAAGTATTCGGCGATGGCCGTGGCGACCTGCGCGGCGCGCAAACGCTCGACGGGCGGCGCGTCACTGGTGGCGACGACCACAACCGAACGCGCGCGCCCCGCCGTGCCAAGCGCGCGATCCAAAAACTCCGACACTTCACGGCCGCGCTCGCCGACCAGCGCGACCACGACCACGTCCGCACTAGTCCCGCGGGCGATTGCCCCCAGCAGCGTGCTTTTGCCGACACCGGAGCCGGCGAAGAGGCCCACACGCTGGCCAACGCCCAACGTCATCAGGCCGTCGATCACTCGCACCCCGCTGGCCACGGCGTCAGCCACGGGCCGGCGACCGAGCGCCGGAGGGGGCGCGCGATCCACCGGCACCCACTTGAGCCCGGTGGGCGCTGGGAGTCCATCAATGGGGCGGCCGAGACCGTCGAGCACACGACCGAGCAGCGCCTCGCCCGCGGCAACCTCGAGCCCGCTGCCCGTGGATTCCACCAAATCATCCGGGCCAACTCCGGATAGATCACCCAGCGGCACGACCAGCGCCTCACCCGCGACGAAGCCCACGACTTCAGCGCTCAGCGGTTCGCCCCGGCGGTGCACGATCAAGACATCCCCAACACGCGCGCCGGGGAGGGTCACGCGTAACATCAGGCCCGTCACGCCGACCACCTTGCCCACCGGCCGTAGCGTGGCCGTGCCGGCCAAGCGCGCCCGCAGCGAATCGATGTCCACGGCAAGAGTTTGCCCAAAGCCAATGAAGGATGGGAGGCTTTTGTCGTGGGTTCGACTTATCAAGCAATCGGGCGCAATTTGGCTCGTCTAGGTTCGGCGCGGTTTGCGGCGCGCTCCCGCGCTGCGCTCGGTCTGGGCTTGGGCATTTCCAGCGCCCTGCTGCTGACCCTTGGCTGCCACGCCTCGGTCAGCGCCAGCGCGAACCAACGCTCGAAGGCGGAGGCCGAAGAGGGCCCCGACTTCGATAAGCCCATCAGCGCCGATGCGCTCGCCAGCAAGGCGCCGCCTGCGATCGCGCTCACGGATACCGCGCTGCTCGGCGCGCGCCACGACATGACCCTGGTCAGCGAGCACGCGAACGCCGCGTGCGCATGTTTGAAAGCGGGTATCGGCAGCGCGCAGTCGGCAGCGTTTCAATGGCAGGGCCCGACGCCGCATCTGAACGACGACATTCAGCTCGCGTTCGCCATGACCGTCGAGAGCATGGCCTGTAACAACGAGCCCAAGGGCAGCTCGGGTGCTTCGTACTGGGGCTATCGCATTTCCGGCAATGACGTGATCATCTTCGTCGAGGGCGTGCGTTTGGGTCGCCCGCGCACGACCGCTGCGATCATTCCGAAGCCCGTCGGCGACGGCAAAGTGTACGTCGCGCCGGCCAAGCCCAAGTTCCCGTACGGGCGCTCGCTCGACGGCAAATCCGAGCGCTGTGAGATCGGCAATGCGGCAACCAAGCGCACCACGCCGTTCACGACGGGCGAACTCGGCGATACGTTGCTGAAAGACACCAACGCTGCCCCAAGTGTCGACGCCGAGGAATAAGGCTACGGGGAATAAAGCCCCGTGCCGCGAGCCGCCACGACGAGCGCGCGCAAATAATTAATCAGTCATTCACAATCTTGTGGATGAAAGTTCGCGGCTCGTGTGTCCTATGCACGTGGGCGCGGCCGAGGAGCACCCCTCCCCCCACCACCAAGTGCCCTCGGTCGCGTCCCCATTTTGTCTCGCCGTTTCAGCGTTGAAAACGCCTGATTTGGCGGCGTGAAGGCGCGTTTCGCGAGAGCGGTGTAACCTGCTCGCGTGTCCACACACCGCGCTTTCGCTGGGTTTGCTCTCGGTTCAACACTCGCGGCCGTGCTCGCTCTGAGCTCGAGCTCTGGCTGCGCCGGCGGCGGCGCTTCAGGACAGAATTGCGGCGCGCAGAACTGGACCGGCATGTGTGTGCTGAGCACTTTGACGAAGGTCGAAGAGCGTGAAATGCCGCTGCCCTGGGTCGTGTACGAAGGCGTGTACACGCCCCAGACCAACGGGCAATTTCCGAGCGTGGCGCCGGCCGAGGTTCGGATGAGGTTCGGAGTTCCGGCGGCCCAAGAGTTCGCGCTGAAGACGCAGCTCACCGCGCAAGCTGCAGTGCCTTGTCATGCGCCGATGACGCCGGGCTCGTGCGTTCCGGGCGCGGTAGTGGCTGACGTGCAACCGTTCGATCCCGCGCGCGCCGCAGCCCCGCCGCGCGTCACCGGCTGCGCCGCCATTGACGCGACGAGCGAACAGGATCGACTCAATCAAAACTACACGCCGAGCGCCGGTATTCCGGAGCACTTCCAGTTCAACGAGGGTTCGGCAAGCCCGGACGCCGCCGCCGCCGCGAGCGTGAACGCCATCGCCAAGCGCCTCATGGCAGATCCGAGCCTCGAATGCGTCGGTGTCGTCGGGCAGATCAGCAGCGGTGAGGCGGTGGGGCTAGCGGAGGCCCGCGCGCGCGCGGTCAAGACGCTGCTGGAAGCCGCGGGCGTCGACAAGGGTCGCCTGATGACGATCCCTGTCACCGCGCGAGTGTACGGCCCGGCGTCCAACCCCCTGCTCGCTAATCCGGAAGATCGCCGTGTATCGCTGAAGGTGCTGCTCGGCTCCGGTGCAGCGCCAGCGCCAGCGCCGTCGCCCGCTTCTGCCGCGGCACCCGGGAAGTGAGCGCGTGCAGCGAGCGCACTTCATTTGTTACGCGTTGCTCGCCACCGCGCTGATTGACGGAGCAGCTGCGCGAGCACAACCGAGCCCGTCGCCTAGCGAGAGCGCCCGAGCGCCCGCGCTCGCGGCTTCGAGCGCGCCGCCCGCTTCCGCGCTCCCCGATGACATGCTGCCGGTACCGGGCGGCACCTTCACCATGGGCGCCGACGGCGTGGGAGAAAGGGACGAACAGCCCTCACACTCCGTCACCTTGCGCGGCTTCTTGCTCGACAAGACTGAGGTCACGAACCAGAAATTCCTGGAGTGCGTGAGTGCAGGCGCGTGCAAACCGTATCGCGACAACGTAGCGCGCGGCTTTGGCGCCGGACCTGAGGCTGGCTTTCGCGGTCCGGAACAACCGGTCGTTGGCGTGTCTTGGTTTGACGCTAGCGCCTACTGCGCGTTTCGCGGCAAGCGCCTACCGGCCGAGGCCGAGTGGGAACGCGCTGCGCGCGGTGATGACGGCCGCAAGTTCGCCTGGGGCAACGAGCTGCCCGATCCGGATCGTTTAGCGTGCTTCGGACGTAAGGTGGGCGCCAAGGGCGCAACCACAATGCCCGTTGCATCCTATCCGGATGGTCGAGGGCCCTACGGGCACTACGACCTGACCGGCAACGTCTGGGAATGGACACGGGATATCTACGATCCAATGGCGTACAGCCGTGAGGGCAGCCCTCAGGGCATTCCCGGTAGCTGCGAGCAAGTGATGGAGTCCCTGGCGGCGCTGCGCAAAGCCAAGCGCCAGGGCTACACCGGCTCGAATCCGATCCCGAAGAGCTGCGAGCGCGCATTGCGCGGCGGCGCGTTCAACTACCCCGGCGCAGGGCTGCGCGCCTCGAATCGCGTTCATCACCCGCCGGAGTGGCGCATGCTCGTGGCCGGCTTTCGCTGCGCAAAGGACCTCGACTGAGCGCGATTTCGCTGCGCGCTGTACTTTTCTAAGCGGAGGTCACCAGGCCAGAACCTGCGGGATTTCGGGCGCGTGCCTTGGCGCAGCGCTCGCTGCGAGCGTAAAGTATTGCGGCGGGTCCTCACCCGACGATGGGCGAAGGCCAACGACAATGCCTGATTCGCAACTTGGCTCGCCGGGCCTCTCAGAGGCTCTGAATGCAGCGTAAGCGTGCGTTGCGCGTCGCGTTGGGCGCGCGAATCAGCTTAGCTCAGCTCGCGCTTTCGAGCGTGAGCCTCTGTTCGTGTTCGAGCCATGCTCCAGAACAGCCCGCGCGCCCCATCACTACGCAGCCTGCCGTGCCGGTCAGCGCGAGCCCGAGCGGGCCTGACGGCGGGGCGATAGACGACGGAGGGGTAGACAGCGGCTCACCCCCGCCCGTTACCGATTCGAGCGGGACGAAATGCGTGAATGGCGTTGCGGTCCCGGACGGAAGCACGATCGAGACGGGCGGTACTGCGCCGGCGGTTCCGAGCACCCGCTCGGCCAGTTTGGTGCCGCCGCTTTCCGGAGGCACTTTGATCGCCCTGGCCGATGGCAGAACCCTGGTCGCGAGCGACCCGGATCGCGATCGGGTGTACGTGTTCGATGCGAGCGCGAGCGCCGTCAGCGCGACGGTCTCGTTGCAGGCGGGTGATGAGCCGGGGCGCCTCGTGGAAGATGCCGCGGGGCGGGTTCACGTGCTGCTGCGGCGTGGCGGCGCGCTGGTCACACTGGATCCGAAGCTCGGTTCGGTGCAGGCGCGGCGCGCGGTTTGCCCGGCTCCGCGTGGCATTACCTACGACCAGGCGACGGATCAGCTTCACGTTGCCTGTGCGGGCGGCGAGCTCGTATCGCTTGCAGCAAGCGGCGGCAGTCCGACCCGACGACTCGCGTTCGAGCGCGATCTGCGCGATGTGGTCATGGGCGCCAACGGCTCGCTGCTCGTGAGCACATTTCGCAAGGCCGAGGTGCTCGTGATCGGCAGTGACGGGCAGCTCAACCTGCGGCTGCGGCCAAGTTCCGGGCCCGTGCAAACACTCGAGGGCGCAGCCCGAATGCGAACCCCTTCGGTAGCGTGGCGTATGCTGTCCCTCGACGAAGCCTCGAATAGCGTCGTGGTGCTCCACCAAACCGGAGTAACAGACACGATCGATACCGCGCCCGGAGGCTATGCCGGTCGCAACGGCTGCAGCGGGATCGTCGCCGTGGGCGTGTCCGTGCTTTCGCCAAGCGGTGCGAGCCCTCCCGTCGCGACCGGCTTTGGCGGAGTGCCGCTCGCCATCGACCTTGCTCTGTCACCCGATCATCAGAAGATCGCCCTGGCGGTACCAGGCAATGGCAGCCACCAAGGCCCGACGCTCATCGAACGCACGCTTCAAGATGCCACGCCCAGTACCGCGCGCGACTGCGGCAGCGACCAGAACGACATCCTGCAGCCGCCGAGCAACCAGGTCGTGGCCGTGAGCTACGCGCCGGGCGGCGTTTTGTTCGCGCAGACGCGCGAGCCTGCGGCTATCTGGCGTGCTGACACGGGCGAAAGCACGCTGCTTGCGCCGGATTCACCGGTAGATATGGGGCATTTCGTGTTTCACGCCAACTCCGGAGCCGGCATTAGCTGCGCGTCCTGCCACCCCGAAGGCGGCGAGGATGGGCGCACCTGGTCGTTCATTTGCGCGGGTCCGCGACGGACGCAGTCAATGCGCGGGGGGATCAGCGCGACCGCGCCCTTCCATTGGGATGGCAGTGAGACCGACCTGACCCGCCTCGTGGAGGATGTTTTCAGCGGCCGCATGGCGGGGCCTTTACTCGAGCCAGACCAGATGGACGCACTGCGAGCATGGATCGAGACCATCCCACCGATGCCTGACGCGGCGGGGTTGGATGCGGCCGCAGTCACGCGAGGCCGAGCGCTGTTCGATGATTCGAAGCTCGCCTGCGCGACCTGCCACGGGGGCGCCGCAATGACGAACAACCGAACGATGGACGTGGGGACGGGCCGCGCGTTTCAGGTGCCATCGCTACGCGGCTTGTCATGGCGAGATCCGTTCATGCACGACGGCTGCGCCAAGACACTCAGCGACCGGTTCGGCGTCGCCTCGTGTAGCGGTGGCGACAAGCATGGATTGACAGCAGCCCTGAGCGCGAATCAGGTAAACGACCTCGTCCAATACCTGCAGTCACTCTAAGCTGACTAACAATCGACTCGGAATCTCAAATTGGGGCGTCTCCGGCCCTGCTGCGCGGACCCCAGCAGAACCCCTATCTACGCCACAATACCTACCCCGGGCCTGCTCACTTGCGAGCGGCTGCGGTCTATGGTCAAGATTCCGGAGTGGCCCGCGCGGCCTGGGTATTGCGGCGGGGCGTGCTATTCTAAAGAGTGCTTTGGCCCGTTCGGGGCTGGGCTAAGTTCGTTAAATTCCCCAACGTTTCAGGGGCGGAACTCGATTGATGGGTGCGTCGCGCCATATCTCCACTCAAGATCGTGTACTCGATGCCGGGCCTGCGCGCTTGATCGCCATTGCGGGCGCGCAAGCGGGCCGTAAGTTCAAGATCGGTGATTCCGCCGTGATTGGTCGCGGGGCGGACGCCGCGGTCACCCTGGAAGATCCGGAAATATCTCGGGCACACGCACGCGTGTCACGCAGCGAAGTTGGCGCGTGGCTGCTGGAAGATTTGGGGAGCAAAAACGGCACGCAGGTAAATGGCCTGCCCGTTAAGCAACAACTGCTGTCGTTCGGCGATAAAATTCAAGTCGGCCCGCACGTGATGTTGCTGTTCGCCCCGTTCGACCCGATTGAGGATCAGCTGCTGCAAAGGCAGCGCCTCGAGGCGCTGGGCCGCGTGGGCGCGGGCGTTGCGCATGACTTGAACAACATGCTCGGCGCCATCAGCGCGAGCGTTGATTACCTTGCCAACCTGCCCGGAGGAAGCGCGCTGAACAGCGAGCAGGTACGCGAGTGTTTCGACGACATTCGGCTGGCCGCGACGCAGGCCACAGACCTGACGCGCGGCATTTTGAAATTCGCGCGCGGTCGCGCCCAAGCGCACGCGCCGGTGGACATGTCCGGCCTATGCAGCGATGTGATGCGCCTGATTCGGCACACCTTCGACCGCACGATCCAAATCGAAGCCGACATTCAGCCGGCGCTGTTCGTGCGCGGCGACCAGGCTGAACTGCATCAAGTGCTAGTGAACTTGTGCCTCAATGCACGTGACGCAATGCCCCGCGGCGGCGTGCTCACTGTCTCGGCAAGGGCGGTCGCAGCGCGCGCCCCTGGTCTGCCCGAGCAGCTCAACGCCGCCGTACCGCACCTGATGCTGTCTGTGCAGGACACCGGCGTAGGGATGGATGAAGCCACGCGCTCCCGCATTTTCGAAGCTTTTTTTACGACCAAGCGTGAGGGCGCGGGCTTTGGTTTGGGCCTTGCGACCGTGAAGGAAGTGGTCACCTTCCACGGCGGCCAGATCCAAATAGAAAGCAGCGAGGGCGAAGGCACGCTTTTTCTGGTTTTCCTCCCCCTGCACGACACGCGCGAAGAACGCAACAACGTCACTGGCGCCCACGCCACCCAAGTTGGCAGCTCCCGCGGCACAATCCTGCTCGTGGATGATGAAGTTGTAGTGCGGCGTAGCTTTGCTCGCTTGTTGCGGCAAGGGGGGCACACCGTGATTGAAGCCCCGGACGGCGTGCAAGCGGTCGAAACCTACGCATACGCGCAGCCGCGGCCCGATCTCGTGATTTTGGATCTGGATATGCCTGTGCTGAGCGGTGAGGAGACGCAAGAGCGGCTGCTGCGCGTCGACCCTTTCGTGCGCGTGCTGTTCGTATCCGGCCATGATGAACCGACCCGCGAGGCAGCAGTGTACTCGCGCGGCGCGCTCGGCTTCCTGCGCAAACCCTGCAACGTTCATGTGCTTTTGAGTGCGGTGTCCGACGCTTTGCGCGCCGCCGAGCAAGAAGGCGAGCAAGAAGAGCGCACCCGCCCGGTTTGACCTTGTCGGCCGATGCGCGCGCGCCTCGTTGCGGATACGCAACGGTGATTGGAAAAAAGCCGACCTAGCCGCGCCGACCCCTGATCCGCACACTGTGCTGACGCTCGCGAAAGAGCGCTTCTCAGGAGTTCAGCATGTCAAATAATCAATGGCTCATCGACGCTTCTCACTCGAACGTGAGCTTCACGGTCAAGCACCTGATGATCACCAATGTGCGCGGCGAGTTTCAAAAATTTGAAGGCGCCATCAGCTTCGACCCCGCAAAGCCAGAAGCGACGACAATCGAAGCGACGATCGACGTGGCCTCGATCAGCACTCGCGACGAGAAGCGTGACGGACACTTGAAGAGCGCGGACTTCTTCGACGCGGAAAAGTTCCCGACCATTACCTTCAAGTCTAAAGCCGTCAAAGCCAAGGGCGAAGAGCTAGCCGTTACCGGGGATTTGACGATTCACGGCGTCACCAAAGAAGTCGTGCTGGAGGTCGAAGGGCCGAGTGCGCCGACGGCTGACCCCTGGGGCAATCAGCGTGTCGGTGCGACCGCGAGCACCAAGATCAAACGCGACGACTTTGGTATCATTTGGAACGCGGCGCTGGAGGCGGGCGGGATGCTCGTTGGCAACGACGTGAAGATCACGATCGACGTGTCGCTGATCAAGCAGAAATAATTCAGCGGCAAGCGGGGGCGTGCCGCCCGTGGCGCCCGTCAGTCGCGCCCCGAGCCTCGCCCTGGCTGCCACGCGGCGCGCTTTTGCGCCGAAATGGCACGAACCACGCGGCGATTTTTGAAACGGAGGGGTCCGCCGATACACTGTGCGGATGCCGGACTTGGACCTCAACGACGTAGCCGCGTTCGTGCGCGTCGTTGAGAACGCGGGCTTTGCAAAGGCGGCGCGCGAACTGGGGGTGCCCACTTCGACCGTGAGTCGCGCGGTGGCACGCCTGGAAGAAAACGTGGGGGTGCGGCTGTTGCACCGCACCACGCGCAACCTGAGCGTCACCAGTGAGGGGCTCGCTTTTCACGATCGCGTGGCGCCATTGGTCGCCTCATTACGCGCCGCCACCAACAGCCTCGAGACCAGTGGCAAAGAACCCGAGGGCCTGCTGCGCGTCACGGCGCCCAACGACCTGGGTTCGGCGTTCTTGTCCGATGAAATCGTGCGCTTTGCCGATCGCTATCCGTTGCTGCGTGTCGAGGTAATGCTCACCAATCGCAAGCTGAACCTCGTTTCAGAAGGGATCGACGTAGCCGTGCGCGCGGGCAAGCTCGAGTCGTCCTCACTCGTGGCGCGCAAGATTGGGACACTGAGCGTCGAGCTGTACGCCTCGCCGAGCTATGCCGAACGAGCGCGCTTACCGGCCACATTGGCGGAGCTCGCGCGCCATAAAATAATTGCCTGGGGAACGCGCGACGGCAAAGTGCGCTGGGAGCTCGAGGGCCCCCGTGGCAAAGAAACTGCGGAATTATCGGTTAGAATTGGCTGTGACGACTTCGGCTTCGTGCGTGCCGCAACGGTCGCGGGCGGGGGCATTGGGCTCATGCCACGCATGCTCGCCACCTCGGATGTCGCCAGCGGGCGCCTCGTGCGGGTGCTGCCCGAATACGGGCAGACGGGCGCTGCGCTGCACTTAATCTACGCTTCGTCCCGGCAGTTACCTGCGAAGGTGACCGCCTTTCGCGATTTTCTGGCTAAGAGTTGCAGCCAAGCGCTGCGCAATTAGGCCGCGGCGCACTGCTAGCGAGCAAGGTTAGCGTGCGACGCCTGGGATACCAGCAAAAGAAAAGGCTTGGCCTTCAATCCAGAATTTCGCGCGCAGCGTGTCTTCAGCGAGCGAGCAACGCCCCACGGAAACCTCGAACTCACCCGGCTCGACGACGCGCCGTTCGAAGGCATCGACGAGTGACAAGCGTTGTTGCGGGATGCTGAACGCGACCGTCCGCGTTTCGCCGGCGGCAAGAGTCACGCGTACGAAAGCGATCAGCGTTTGGTTCACCCAAGTGACGGACGTCACCAAGTCAGAAGCGTAAACCTGTACCACCTCAGTGCCTTCGCGCGCGCCGGTATTGCGAAGCTGAACACTCAGCTGCAAGGCTTCACCCGGGCCCAAGCGTGCTTTGCCGAGGCGCAGATCTGCATATTCAAAGTGCGTGTAGCTGAGCCCGAAACCGAAGGCAAAACGCGGGATCTGGTCCAAATCCGCGTATTGGCTACCGTGTTGACCGCGTACTTGGTTGTAAAAAATAGGTTGCTGACCGACGTGCCTAGGGAAAGAAACACTGAGCCGCCCCGACGGATTGAGATCGCCGAACAGCAACTCCGCGAACGCGGCGCCTCCCTGCATGCCGGGATTGAAGCATTCCACGATGGCCGCGACGTGTTCGGCTTCCGCAGGCAAAACCAACGGCTTACTGTTCACGAGTGCGAGGACCACCGGTTTACCGAGCTGCGCGACGGCTTTCAGCAACTCCCGCTGTGCACCGAGCAACTCGAGCGTGGCCGTACTTTGCATCTCGCCAATGAACGGCAAGTCATCACCCAGCACGAGCACGACAACGTCTGCGAGCGCACACGCGGCGAGTGCTGCTGGGATAGCGCCGGTATCAGAGCAACGAGTCGAGCAGCCTTCCGCGTAGGTGACGGTCACAGCGGCCGGCACGCGCGCGCGGATGCCGTCTAACAAGGTGACCGTGCGTTGGCGCGGGTGCTTGCCTTTTTCCGGCGGGTGCTGAGGGCTACCTAAGGACCAATCACCGAGCTGCGCCAGATCGTTGTCCGCATTCGGCCCCACAACGGCAATCTGTCGAATTTTCGAGGGATCTATGGGCAACAGACCGTCGTTTTTCAGCAGCACCAAAGATTCACGCGCGGCCGTCAGGTTGATCGCAGTGTGCTCCGAGCAAGCGATCACACTGGCCTGCTTCGCGAAATTCGGCCGTCTTGGGTTCTCGAACAAACCCATCTCGAACTTCAGGCGCAAAATGCGCCATACAATTTGATCGATCTCGCTTTCGGCGAGCAAGCCCTCGAGCACCGCGGCTTGCGCCGATTCGAAGAAGTCCGGTGTCGTCATCACCAAGTCGTTGCCACAGCGAATTGCCACGACGGCCGCCTCCTTCGCTGACGGCACGATGCGCTGCTCCCAATGCAGGCGGCCCACGTTGTCCCAATCAGTGACTAGGATGCCGCGAAAGCCCCACTCCTCCTTCAAGACTCGCGTCAATAACCAGTGATTGGCCGTAGCTGGCAAGCCGTCCATCGCTTGATAGCCGGTCATGAACGTCATGCAGCCCTCGAGCACGGCTCGCTCGAAGGGTGGCAAGAAATACGAGCGCAGTTTGCGACGGGAAATGTCGGCTTCGGACGCATCGCGGCCGCCCTGAGTTTCGGAGTACCCCGCGTAGTGTTTAGCGCAGGCCAGCACGCCGTTCGCGTCACTTAACCCGGAGCCCTGGTAACCGCGGATCATTGCCGCGCCGAGCTCGCCTATCAAAAACGGATCTTCGCCGAAGGTTTCACCGGTGCGGCCCCAGCGCAGGTCGCGGCTCAGACACAACACGGGTGAAAACGTCCAGTGAGCGCCAGTGGTCGACATCTCGCGCGCCGTAACGCGTGCGCACGCCTCCAGCGTCTCAACGTTCCACGAGCAGGACAGGGCAAGCTGCGTCGGAAAGATGGTCGCGCCCGGGTGAAAGGAGTGACCGTGAATGCCGTCTTCCCCGATTAGCAGCGGAATGCCTAGGCGCGTTTCTGCCGCAGCATCCATTGCTGGCAGCAGGTCTTCATTCAAGATGTGCAGTAGCGATGCGGGTTGAAGTTCGCGCACCGTGCGCACCGGCTCGATCTGCCCGTTGAGCAGCAGCATTTGGCCCACCTTTTCGGCGAGTGTCATGCGCTGAAGCAGGTCCGCGACGCGGCGTTCAATGGGCTCGTTTGGATCGCGGTAGAGGGGCACGCGGCTCATGTCTGTCACCCAAGTTAGCGGAAAATGCTAGCGTCGAGGGGCGCAATGTGTCCTGCCCGAAACGCCGCTCTGCTGTTCGCGCTCGGCGGCGCGGCGCTCGCAGCTTGTCATCACCCCGCCCCTGAGAGCCCGGCAGGCGGGGCCGTTGCTCGTGCCGCGAGCGATACCCACCAAGGCGAGGTCCACAGCAACATCACCCGTGCGGACTACGCTGGTTCGGCCGCCTGCGAGCGCTGCCACGCCAAAGAATACGCGGCCTGGCTCGCCTCACCCATGCACCGCATGACGCGCGACCTGCGCAAGACCGACATCCGTGCGCCTTTCAACGGCGCAACTTTCGCGTTTCGGGGCGACAGCGTGCACATGGAGCAAATTAGCGGGGAGCGCTTCATGCGTTTGGAAAAAGCTGCCGGCCAGCCCAGCCTGTTCCGCGTGAACAAGGTGATCGGAGGCCGCTACCGCGAGGATTTCGTGGGCGCGGAGGTCGACCCTGCGCAGCCACTCGGGCAAGCTTTGGGCGCTGAGCGGATCTTGCCCGCCTCTTACCTGATCTTCAACGGTGAGTGGCGCTACAAAGGCTACTCGGTGATGGTCCGGGAGCGTTCTGACATGGAGGCCGGGGTAGTCTGGAAATCAGCCTGCATCTTTTGTCACAACACCACGCCACAACTCTCACTCTTGCTGGACGACCTGTACGGTCCAAAAGCCCACACCTACCAAGGCTCGGTCAGTGTGGATTTGCCGAACGACAAGCGCCCTCGCTATGTAGTTAGCGACGAGGCCGCGTTGAAGGCCGCGCTCGGCGCAGAGCAACGGTTCCTCGGGAAACCGCGGGACATCGAGGAATACACCCTAAAGCACGCGCTCACGATCAGCATGGACGGCACTCGAGATGCCTTCGACGAGCAGCATTTGGTCGAACTCGGTATCGGCTGTGAGGCGTGCCACGGCGGCGCGCGTGAGCACGTGGCAGATCCGACGAAGGCCCGGCCAACGCTGTCCTTACGCAGTGATTTTCTACAAGTCAAAACAGCGTCAGGCGCGGAGCCGACGCACGCGGAGGACATCAATCGAACCTGCGCCAAGTGTCACACGGTGCTGTTCTCGCGCTATCCGTACACGTGGGAGGGGCGGGCGCGCCGGCGTGACCCGGGCGGCAGCAGCATCAACTCCGGTGAAGCACGCGATTTCCAGCTGGGCGCCTGCAACACGCAGCTGAGCTGCGTGCATTGCCACGATCCGCATACCGAAGACCCGAAGAGCGCTCTCCTCGAGCTCGAAGGGCCAAAGGGCGACGCACTGTGCGCCAGCTGCCACCAGAGCTTAGCCGGTGAAGCCGCACAGCGCGCACACACGCACCACGCTCCGACCAGCGCCGGCAGCCATTGCGTCAATTGCCACATGGCGAAGAAGAACATGGGCCTGGGCTACGAACTCACCCGCTACCACCGCATCGGCTCACCCACGGACCAAGAGCGCGTGTTGGGCGACCGACCGTTGGAGTGCGCGCTCTGTCACGCGAACAGATCCGTGGAGCAATTGGTGGCCACCATGGAGCGTTTTTGGGGCAAGAAATACGATCGTGAAGCGCTCCGCCAGCTTTACGGTCGAGACTTATCCGTCAACGCGCTTCAGGCCACGCTTCAGTACGGCAAACCACATGAAGCAGGCACCGCCGTCGCGATCGCGGGCCGGGAGCGCAAGCGAGAGTGGCTACCCTTGGTCGCCTTGCAATTGGGCAATGACTACCCGCTCGTGCGTTACTTCGCCCGTCACGCCATCGAGCAAATTACGGGCTCGCCGTTGCCTGTGGATCTGAACGCGCCCGGGGTGGACGCAGTACGGAGCGCGCAGCGCTACCTGGCCGAGCACGCCGGATCGAATTGAAGAGTGCCGCCACGCGCGCGGCGATTGCCCTTGAAAGACCATTAAAACATGAGCCAAGAAAATTCCGATACTCGCTTTGGTAAGCTACTCGGCGTCACCGAAACGGTGGAGCATGGCCTGGCCGCGGTGCGCGTCCAAACGGCGAGCGCGTCCGGCTTGGTCTTCTTGCAAGGGGCTCATATTGCCGCTTGGACGCCGGCAACCGTAACCGACGGTTCCATCATCTGGATGAGCGAGAACGCGGTGTACGCGCCGGGCAAGGCGCTTCGCGGCGGAATTCCAATTTGCTTTCCTTGGTTTGGCGCGCACCCCGAGCACGCGCAGTTTCCGGCGCACGGCTTCGCTCGCGTCCGTGAGTTCGCATATCACGGCGCTCGCCTGACGGAAGACGGCGGGGCCGAGCTTGAATTCGGCCTAGAGAGCGACGCGCAAACGCAAAGCCTATTTCCCTATGCCTTCAGTGCTCGGCTGCGCGTCGCGTTCGGGACCGTGCTGAGCATCGAGCTCACTGTCACCAACCGCGACGCCGCCACATTCAGCTTCGAAGAAGCGCTACATAGCTATTTCAGCGTTTCCGACGTCGAGCAAGCCAGCCTGCTCGGCCTTGAGGGCGCAAGCTACGCGGACAAGGTCGAGGGGATGGCACAATTCACGCAGAGCGCTACGGAGCTCCGTTTCACCGGTGAAACGGATCGCGTCTACGAGAGCACCAACACGTGTGTCATTCGTGATCTGGGCCGCGTTCCCACGCGCATGATTCAGATCGAGAAAACGAACTCGGGTGCCACAGTCGTGTGGAACCCGTGGCCGAAGAAGGCGGAAAAAATGCCCGACTTGGGCCTGAGCTGCTGGCGGAGCATGTTGTGCGTGGAGAGCGCCAATGTGGGTCGCTCGAAGGTGACTCTCGCGCCCGGTCAGCAGCACCGGCTCGCCGTGCGAGTGAGGCACGTTAGTTCCTGAGCGCCAGACCTGGTTTTCGGCCGCATGATTTCCAGCTCGAAACGTGACAAGCTGACGCGCTGAGCCCTTCGAAATTGCAGAACTGAACGAGCCTTGGCGTCCCGACAACGCATCACACAGGAAACCGTCATCAGCGGCGGGCCAGCGCGCCTGATCGTGATGGAGGGCCCGCAGGCTGGCCAGAAGTTCAAGATTGACGGGGACGTCGTGCTCGGCCGCGCCATCGATTCTACCGTGGTGCTGGAGGATCCCGAGGTTTCGCGCAGCCACGTGCGCATCACGCGGACCCACGTCGGCGCGTACATCATCGAGGACTTGGGTAGCCGCAATGGCACGCTGGTCAACGGCGTGCCCGTCGACAAACAGTTTTTGGCCTTCGGGGACAAAATCCAGGTTGGCCCACGCGTTTTGATCCTATTCGCTCAGTTCGATCCCATCGAAGACCAGTTGTTGCAGCGCCAGCGGCTGGAGGCTCTGGGGCGCGTTGGCGCCGGCATCGCCCACGATCTGAACAACATGCTCGGCGCCATCTCCGCGAGTGTGGATTTCTTGGGCCGTTTGCCGCCGGATCGCCCCGTTGGCGCGCAGGACGTTCGAGACAGCGTGGCGGACATTCGCACCGCGCTCAGCCAAGCCAGTGAGCTCGCGCGCGGCATCCTGAAGTTTGCGCGCGGTCGCAGCCGTGGTCACGCGCTCGTGGATCTTTCTCTGGTTTGCGACGAGGTAATCCGCCTCGCGCGCCACACCTTCGATCGCGCCATCTTGCTGGATCAGGACATTGCGCCCAACTTGGTCGTGTCAGGCGACCAAGCGGAGTTGCACCAAGTGATCATGAACCTGTGCCTGAATGCGCGTGACGCGATGCCCAATGGCGGCGATCTGCGCATCCGGGCCGCGCTTGTCGATGCAGAGCGCGATCGAACTCGCGTCCGCGTCTCGATCGAAGATTCCGGCAGCGGGATGGATGCACTGACGCGGGCGCGTATCTTCGAGCCCTTTTTCACGACCAAGCCAGAGGGAGCGGGCTTCGGCCTGGGGCTTTCCACCGTACGTGAAGTCGTCAACATGCATGGCGGTGAGGTAGACGTCGAGAGCGACCCCGGCAAAGGCACCAAATTCTCCATCTACTTGCCTGCGTGCACCGGCCAGCCGCAGCCAGTGCGCGTCACGAGTGGCCATCGCGAGCTCAAGCCTCAGAGCCATGACTCCGCGCTGATCCTGCTGGTTGATGATGAGGAGGTGGTGCGCCGCAGCACGGCGCGCTTGCTCCGCCAAGCCGGTCACGAGGTGTTAGAAGCCCCCGGCGGCAAAGAAGCCACGCAGATTTACGCCAACGCAGAGCGCTATCCGGATCTCGTGATTTTGGACTTGGACATGCCGTACCTGAACGGTGAACAAACGCAGCGCGTGATCCTGAGCATCGACGCCAAAGCGCGCATTTTATTCATGTCCGGCCATGAAGATTTCGTGCGTGAAAACTCAAGTAGTATCGGCAACGCCGCCGGCTACTTGCGCAAGCCGTGTAACGTAGCGTTGCTGCTCTCTACGGTGAGTAAAGTGCTGCAAAGCGACCGCTTGGCGGACTACGATCCTGACGAAGAACGCACAATGCCGGGCGCCGGGCTCGGCTTTTAGCTCATAACGCGAGCCGCTCGCCCGTGCCGGTCAAGTTGCCGCCGCTATTGCCGCTCCACAGCACGAATTCCTGACCAGTCCACACGCCGACACCATACTCGTGGTCTTCACCGGAGGGCCAGCCTGCCAGTGCCTGCCATTGGTTGGTTCCGGCGTCGTAGCTAGCGCCGTCGGCCGAGAGCAAAGCTGCGTTTTGTGCGCTAATTTGCCCGCCCAAGAACGCGCTCACCCCCGGCTTCACTTGGAATGCCCAACCTGAACGGCGCGCCCAAAGCATCCGTGCGCTGGGGGCGCCGGTCGTGTTCATGGTGGTCCATGTCGAGCCAGTCATGTACGCGCCGTCCTTGTGCAGCATAGCGCTGTCGCTGCCGCCCCAGACCAAGAAGCGCGAGCCATCCCAAACGCCGAACGCACCCCAGCGTGCAGTCAGGCTCTTGCTCAACGTCGCCCACTTGTCCGCGCTACCGGTATAGGAAGACACGCGATCTTGGCGAGTGTTGCCGATCAGACCGCCCTGTAAGTACAACACAGACCCGTCAAAGGCGTATGCTGGAAAGACCACTGCGCCCGGGTCCCCGCCACCACTCGCGCTCGCCCAGCTCGTCAGATTGAAGCGCTCCGCACCCGCAATGGCCGCGCTCTGCAGCCCGTTGGTCCCCCCCCAAAATAGCGCACGGGTGCCATCCCAGTAACCCACAGGCTGACTGCGCGCGCTTGGCGCGTTGGGTAACGGGGTCCAGCTCATGTCCCTGGGATCGTAGATCGCACCGGAGCTCAGCGCTGCTTGCGTCATCTTGTTGTCGGTTCCGCCGAACACGATGACGACCGAACCGGTCCAAACACAGGTCGCGAACGTGCGTGGCGTAGGCATGCCCGCGCTTTTCAAGACCGGAACCCATGTGTCCGTGGTCGCGGAGTAGATGGCACCGGTATCGAGCGCCATGTTGTTCGCGTCCGAACCGCCCCAAATGAAAACGGACGAGCCCATGGCACAGGCCGCGGCCTTCGTGCGCGACACGAAGCCACTTGGCGGCGCGCTCATGCTCACCCAACCCGCGCTGCACGTTCCGCCGGCGCACGCGCGACCCTCACTGCACTGCGTGCCGCACGCGCCGCAGTTCTTCGGATCGGTCGCGGTATCGACGCACGCCGCGCTGCAGCAGGTTTGCGCGGCCGTACACTTGGCGGCGCAGCCCCCGGTGCCGGTGCCCGCTCCGCCAATCTCGGCAATACCTGCGCTGCCGCCCACGGCGCTGCCGCCCACGGCGCTGCCGCCTGCGTTCGCCGACGCGCCACTGGCGCCGGGATCCGTTCCGGCAGTGCCACTCAACGCGACGTTGCCCGCCGCCCCAGCGCCGGCGGCACCGTTACTCATGCCCGCAGCGTCCGACGCGAGTTGATAGTGATCGGTCAGGGCGCAACGCGGGAGCAGCCAGCAAAGCCCGAGCAATGGCAACGCGGCAAAACGGTGTTTCATAGCCGGCCGCCAATCTGTAGCCCGTTCGGCAAGGCAGTCAGCGCGATGTGCTCCTTGTCCGGCTTGCCCAGCGTCAGCAGCAAGACGCCCGCGCCCGCAGCGGCAACCCCCACCCCGTAGCTGATCCAAGAAACGGTACGGTTGCTGCGCCAGCTGCTCATTTCGCTCGCCGCAGAACGCGGGCAGTCGGGGTTACAGACCGAATCCAGATTTGACTTATGGTGTAGAGCGACGAGCCCCGTGTACGTGCCAACACCGAGGCCGAGAGCACCGACACCCAGCGCGACATACGCCAACGAGCCGCGCGCGCTCGAACCGAAGCTCTGGCGGTCTTCTCGCGCTTCAGAAGCCGGCGGGGGCGGGGCGGCTGCAACGGGACTCGCGTCCAACTCCACCTGGTAGCTCTGCCCTTCGACCACCGTCAGATCACGCCGGGCACGAACCACGCCCGCGACCTGCACCACGAAGTGATGCACCCCGGGGTTTACTGGGCGCTCCACGCCCAGCAGCGCGGGCGGCGTCGGCTTTCCATCGCTGCTCACCTCGGGCAGCGGAGCGCGCGTTGCGCCGCTCACGGTCAGCTTCAGACGCGGCAAGCGGGCGCGCACCCCGTCCACCTCTGCGCGCGCCGTCTGCACCGCGACCAGATAGGCCTCCGGGGCATCGGCTGGCAATTTCAGGCGAATCGTTTGCTCGTAGGTGTCCACCGCTTCCAGCAGTTGCCCGAGCTTGGCCAAGCTGCGCGCCTGCATGAGCGCGATCGAAGGAGCGGGCACGAGCTCGTGGGCGCGCCCGAAAAAGTCGCTCGCTTCGGCGTACTTTCCAGCGTCGAACGCTTGTGCGCCTTGGTTAGCGAGATCGCGCGCCGCGGTGCGTGTCTCGGCGTCGTCTCGCGGGGGCCCACCCGGAGCTGCGCGTGCGAGCGGTGCGGCAAGCAGAATAGAACCGCCGAGCAGCAGCCACCAGGCGCTCGCCCCAGAGCGACGCCGCGTTGTCTTAAAAACCGAAGTCATAGCGCTTTCTGTTTCGAGTGTGAGCCGCGGCTGCAGGGCGCAGCGTAGGCGCGGGAGCGCGCGCCGCGGGCTTGGCGGTGGCCACTTTGACGGGAGCTGCGGGCTCGAGATCCGTGCCCACCGCTTCCACCGCCTCCGCCGCTTGCGCTGGCGCCGCCACTTGCGGCGCCCGCAAAGCAGGCGCGGACTGCGCTGGCGCGGCCTTGCCTCGAGGGCCTGCGGATGCAACCGCAGGCGGATGCCCGCCGCGGAACAAGAACCCGACGCCGAGCCCCAAGCCCAACGCCGCAACGAAGCCTGCGATCCAAACCCAGCGCCGCACGGGCTTCTGAATGGCCGCGAGCGATCGACGCGCGGTCGTTGGCGCGGACTGCGACCCCGCGCGTAAAAGCGGTCGATCGGTCGAAAGCACGCGTTGCGCGATCTGCGAAACCTTCGAGGAAGGGTCCCTTGCCGCGCGGTTCGAAGCGCCGTTCGGCATCAGCGAGCCGAATTCCATACGCACTCCGGACAAAGTGCCGTCCAGCCACACGGCGCGCAAGGAGTTTGCGGAGATGTCTTCCTTCACGCCGTGCTCGTACAACCAAAGCGCGAGCGCTTCCCCGAGCTCGGTCATCGAGGCCCAGCGGTTGTCTGGGTTCTTGGCCAAACCGCGTTCGATCACGCGCCACAAGTCAGCGTCACCCGCGGCAAACTCCGTGGTCGGCACCGCCGCCTCGTGAATGATGCACTGCATGAGCGCGTTATAGTTCGGTCGATCCCAGGGCACCTTGCCGGTGATGGTCTCGTACAACACCACGCACAGCGCCCACACGTCCGAGCGATGATCAATGTCCTCACGACCCAAGGCTTGCTCGGGCGACATGTACTCCGGGCTGCCCAAAGCCACGCCTTCTTGCGTGAGTTTACGGTCTTCATTGGCCAGCGTTTGGTCGACTTTGGCGATGCCGAAATCGAGCAATTTCGGTTGCTGGCGCCCAAGCTCGTCGCGGGCAATGAGAATATTGTCCGGCTTCACATCGCGGTGAACAATGCCTTTGTCGTGCGCTGAGCGCAGGCCGTCAGCCAACGGCAGCAGGAGCTGCACCGCTTGAATTGCCGGCAAACGCAGCTCGCGACGCAGCATGCTGCCGAGGCTTTCGCCTTGCACGAGCTCCATCACCAGGAACGGATCGGCGCGGCTAGTCCAGCCGAAGTCGAACACGCGCACCATGGCTGGATGCCCGAGGCGCGCCGCCGCGTGAGCCTCGCGCGCCATACGCGTGCCGCCGTTCGGCCCGCCAAGATCCGAATGGATCAACTTGAGGGCGACATCAACGCCGAGCACCAAGGAGTGGGCTACCCAAACCACGCCCATGCCGCCGCGCCCGAGCGGCCGCACCAACTTATAGCGATCCGCGATCACCGCGCCGGCTAGGTACTCCGTGCGCACCGCGGCACCGCGCGCAGCTTTCGGATCCGTTTCGGACAGCGGGCGCGGCTCCGCGCCGATGGTTTCGGGTGCGGGTTTTGGTGCAGGCGTGATCCGAGCGACCATTCCTCGACCAATCAGGATAGCGAGCTGTTGACGCGCGACAAGGGTGGGAACTCCAGCCCATGCAACGGCCTGCTCGAACGGTAGTTAACGGCGCCTACAGCGGCTGCCCGAGAACCACAGCAACGCACTGGAAACGCCCCGCAGTTCTGAGAATTTTTTCGGCCCGCAACGGCAACGAGGCGCCGCCGTGCTCGTGGCACGGGGACGCCTCGTCTTTTACGTCTCACTCACTGCTGATGAGGAGGTGAGTGCGGGTGTGTGTTGCAGATTACTTCACGTGCCCGTGGGAGTGCTGGGAGCGGCGGGCATTGGTGCATTTGCGGGCGCGCCGCCGTCGCCTGCCGGTCGGCCATGCCAGCCGCCGTGCATGCCGTGATCGCCGCGCGGAAACTTCAGCGTGCCATTGGCGACCGCGCTGCTGATTTCAGCTTCGGTGACGCTGCCGTTCTTGTCCGCGTCGGCGATGCTCAGGTGCTCCCAACGCTTGTCACCGACCTCGTCCTTGCTGAGCGCGCCATCATTGTTCTTGTCCATCTTCGCGAAGCGCTGTTGGGCGAACTTCTCGAACGCCGCCTTGCGCTCCTCAGGGCTGACCTTGCCGTCGTGATCGGTGTCGACCTTGGCCAGGTGCTCGGCGCGCATCTTTTCTTCGCCCGCCTTGAGCTCGTCCACGCTCAGAACACCGTCATTGTTGGTGTCGGCCTTGGCCATGAATTTTTGCATGTGCTCGGGCAGCTCGCTAACCTGCAAGGTGCCGTCCGCGTTCTTGTCGAAGCGCTTCACAATTTGCGCGGGGTCGGGCGGCCCACGGTGACCGCGCATGTGGTGCTCGCCATCCGCCGCAACGGCGGGCGCAGCGCTATCCGAAGCAGCGGCGCCGGCGGGGGGCGTCGCGAGCCCAGCGCGCTCCGCCTGCGCGCTCTGGTCGACCGGCTCACTGCTCGCGCCGGAGCAGGCGGCCATCGACAAGGCAATCAAACCAGAAACGGCAAAGCTGATGATCGAGGTGCGCATGATGATTGTTCTCCTTGAGTTTCGATCCATCGGACGCCGCCCTTCCTGGTGCCCCTACGCGGGCCCTCACGATTTTTTCTGGGGCATTCCTGCGCGCCAATGGTTACGCTCACTTAGCGACGTTAGCCGGGGCCTGCGGCCGACTCACTTTCAAGAAATGTGACCCGCCGCGTAGGAAGCGCTGCTCCGCGCGCGTCGAACCACGTAAGAAGAGGAAACGTGAGTCCGGCGGAGAGAAGCAGCATTGGACAACCTGGAAATGGCCGTCGATCGGGTCCTCAAGGGGGACCGTTCGGCCTTTCAGTCAATCGTGGACGCAACGAGTCAAAAGCTCGTGCGACTCGGCGCTAGAATCATGGGCAATCAAGCAGACGCGGAGGACGTGGTGCAGGAAGCGTACGTGAAGGCATATCGTGCGCTCACCGCCGGTGAATTCGATCGTCGTTCGAGCACCGCAACGTGGCTGTACCGCATCGTCGTCAATGGCGCGATTGACGCCAAGCGCAGCCGCAACCGCCGCGCGGAAGACACGGACGTGCAGGTCGAGCCGGGCTGGGACGGCGCCGCTTTCGCGGAGGCGCGCTTGGCGCTCTCGGAGCTGGGGGAGTGGCTTTCCGCGCTGCCTGCGGAGCAACGTGCCACGCTCGTCTTGCAAAGCATGGAAGGCTTGAGCAACACCGAGATTGCACACGTGATGGGCGTGAGTGAAGGCGCGGTTGAACAGCGCCTGGTGCGCGCGCGCGCCGCGCTCCGTCAGATGCGCGAAAAGAAGGAGCAGCCGTGACGGACCGAGAAGACATCGATCAGCGCCTAGCTCGCCTGTCCGGCGCAACGAACGCGCTCCGCCCGAGCGTTGGTTTCTCAGCGCGGGTGATGCAAGCCATCGAGCGCGAAGCGCCACGCGCGCCAAGCTTTTGGGAAAATGCTTGGAGCTCGTCGCGGCGCTTGGTCCCGGTCGCGGCGATCGCCGCAGTGTTGGCTGTTGCTTGGGCGGTGCAGGTCGAAAGCTCGGTGGATGACGACTTGGCCACCAGCTACGCTTCGGTAGGGTTCGAGTGATGGATCGGGCGAAGCTCAAGGGCTACAGCGCCTTCGCGTTGGTCTTCTTGCTCGGCTTGCTCGCGGGCGGCGCGGGATCGCGCGCGCTGCTGCAACGTCGCTACGGGCGTATGTTCAAAGACCCGTCCGCCGTGTTCGAGCGCCGCCGGTTGGGCGCCCTAGCTCGCCGTTTGGATTTGGACGACGCCCAGGAAGACCGCGTGCGGGACATTCTGGGCAAGTACGCCGCCCAGCGTCGTGGCCTCACGCGCGACATCATGGATCGCTACGGCGCCCCACTGCGCGCGCAAAAACTCCAACTAGACGCTGAGATTCGCACCGTTCTGCGTCCGGACCAGCAAACCCGCTACGACCTGTTGCTCAAAGATCGCGAGAGCCGTGCTGCGTCCAGCGCGCCTGCTGAGCCATTGCCCTGAACGCCGAGCGCCCCCAAGCATGAACGCGCGGGTCAGCAGCCGCCTCCCATCTCGGGCAACCGAACGGGCGGAAGCCGGTGGCGTGTGGCGGGAACTATCCTGCAGGGATGAACCTGGCCCGCGTTGCGCGGCCAGGCCGTGGACTGAGATCGCCTGTTCCGTCGCCGAGCGGAGGGGCCAAACGCGAGGCCAATCCCGGCCCGGTGGGAGTTGATCACGACCCGCGCGCTGTTTCGGACGGGTTTCGCTGGCCTAGTAACGGGCGCCAACTGCAGCCTTCGGTGACGAGACGCAATTGACATGAGGCGCTTTTCAGCGGCGCATCCTTCACCGAGTGTGCAAAAAAAAAGGCCACTTTGTGCTGCTGCATGAGACTTAAAGCAGTGCTCGGAACGCTGAACTCGAATTCTGAGCTACATGAATTCTAACGCTAAGACTACAACTTCGATCGCTGCGCATGAATTTTAGAGACATTCACGCGCGCTCGGCCACTATGGAGTCCCTATGATTACTTCGAAGCACGCAACGACAATCTTTTTGGCTGGTCTGATTGGCACTATTCTAACCCAGCAGGGTTGCGGTAGCGATACCTCGGGGCCAAGTGGCGCAACGGCGGGCAGCGCGGGCGCGCCCTCGGCCGGCGCGCCGTCGGCCGGCGCGCCGTCGGCCGGCGCTCCGTCGGCCGGAGCCCCCTCAGCCGGAGCTCCGTCGGCAGGTGCTCCCTCGGCCGGCGCTCCGGCAACGGGCGGCGGCGGCGCGGGTGGCGCGGCGGCAGGCTCCGGCGGCAGCGGCGGCGGCTCGGCGGGAAACGCTGGCATGGGCGGCGGCACAGCCACCTTTATGGCCGTAAAAACCTTGTTTGGCGCGAGCTGCGGCGTCGGGCAATGCCACAACGCGGCCTCCAAGAACCTTGATTACCAGGGCACTCACGACTTGCACGGCCTGCTCACCATGCCAATCCCGAGCGGCATTGACCATTGCGTCGGTACCAACCTGGTGAAGCCCAATGACGCGAGCAACTTCCTCGTCAC
>JBDTYJ010000020.1:0-29312 GCA_040005755.1 Pseudomonadota bacterium | reverse complement strand
GGAGGACTCGTGACCACCACGTTGTTGGCTGTCGATGACAGCAAGACCATGCGCAAGGTGCTTGAAATCACCTTCGCTGGCGAAGATTTTCGGACCGTCCTCTGCGAGAACGCGGACGAGGCGCTGGGCAAGCTCGGGGAAAACCCGCAGATTGCGCTGGTTGATGCTGGCCTCGACAACTCGGCCGGCTACGACCTATGCCAAAAGATCAAGGCTGCCGCGCCGAACGTCGCGGTGGTCATGCTCTCCAGCAAGCAGCAGCCGTACGATCGCGCGAAGGGCAGCGCCGTGGGCGCTGATGATTTTGTCGACAAGCCGTTCGACACGCAGCAGCTGATCGAAAAGGTGACGACCATTGCACGTCGCGCGGCGAGCGCTCCGGTGATGGCCGTTGCGCCCGCTCCGGTGGTCATGCCCTCGGCTGGCGCGACCAGGCTTCCGGAGCTGGGTCGCCCGCGCGTGCAAACACTGGCGTACGGTGCGGCCCCCATGCCGAACATGCCGGCATCCCCCGCGCCGCCGCCCGCCCGCCCGATGATGGCCAGCGCTCCCGCGGCGGAAGCTAAATCGTCGCCCCTGGCTGCGGTAATCCCCGCGCCGGTTCACGCAACGGGCGCCACGGACGTGGCAGCTTTACCCGCGAATTTTGCGGCGAAGCTAGGCGGTCTCGGTCTGAGCGCCGCGCAGTTGGAAGCCGTGCTTTCCTTGTCTCGTGAAGTGGTCGAGCAGGTGGTGTGGGAAGTGGTGCCCGCGCTCGCCGAAACGATCATCAAGGAAGAGCTCAAGCGCCTGATGCAGGCCTGAACGGCCAGCGCGGTCGCAAGCGAGTGCGTGGTGACGCGTCGTGAATGAAGCCGGTAGCGATCACGCAGGCGAAGACGTGCTGTTCGAGGGCCGTCCCGCGCTCGTGCCGAGCATCGGCATCCTCGCGCTGGCCATCATCACGCTCGGGTTTTGGCTCTTGCCGCGCTGGTGGCACCGCGCTTCCAAGCTGTATCGCGTGACGACGCGCCGCATCGTGGTCGAGAGCGGAGTGCTCTCCAAGCGCTTGGAGCAAATCGACCTGTATCGGATCGCCGACTACACTGTGGTTCGCCCGTTTGGTCAGCGCGTCATGGGTACAGGTAACCTGCTACTCAGGACGTTCGACAAGAGTACGCCTGAGCTGTACGTGCGCGAGATCAAGACCGACGTCGTTGCTTTGTACGAGCAGCTGCGTGCCGCGACGGAGGCCGAGAAAACTCGGCGTAGCGTGCGCATGGTCGATTACGAGACGCGCGCTTAGCGGCAACCGCCGCTCCTCACGCGGCTGACGTGAGCGGCAATAGGAACGTTCGCTACAGCTCGACGCGAGCGAGCACGAACTTGTTGTTCAGCTCGCGGTCGGTCAAGAGCTTGATATTCTTGATCGCGCCGAGGTCGGCCTTGAGCGCGTTGATGCGGCCGTGCTCGGTGGTGAAGAACATCACCGTTACGCCCTTCTTCTTCTGCTCGGCGATCCAATTTTTTAACTTGCTGCCACCCGTGACGAACGCTGGCACGCGATTACCGGTGTAAAAATTCTCGCCCTTCCAATTCATTTCGTAGGCAATGAACGGTTCCTGCGGGCCTTTACGCGTGGCGTAGTAGGTCATGATGGTCTCGCGCTGGCCCCAATGCGGCGCGGCCTCGAACAGGTACACGTCGATGCCCCAGGCCGCCCAAATCACTGACGTAGCGGCGAACAGGACCAATGCATGCTTACGCAACTGGGGCAGCGCGAAGCCCAGCGCGAGCAGCCCGCACACGACGGTGAAGGCGCCGAGAGCGCCGGAAAAATTCAGCGAATCAGCGGGCCAAAAGCGTTTGTAGTTGTACGAAAACAGATCCAGCAGGCGCGCGGAGCCGTCCGTGTCGCCGGGCACGGTGGAGAACAAATCACGACCTACCAATACGATGGCAATCGCCGCTGCCACGCCCAAGAAACCGAGCCCCACGCTCTCGTACGCATGCTCGAAAGAGGCGTCGGTTTCGCTCGCTGTTTGCCCGAAGCGACGCGCTGCTTGGACCGCGAGCGCGATGCCCGCCAGCACGCAACCCGCGGCTAGCAGCGGTGAATGGGGCAGCGGGTGCCCGGACACGAGACGGCCGTTCAACGTGCCCGGAAACAGGCGAAGTGCGCCGTACACCAAGAACATCGCGCTGAAGCCGAGCGCGAGCAGGTAACGCGGCAAGTCGCGCGCGTCGCGCGTGAGCGGTGCTGCTCCGAGCGCGCGGTTCAGCATCACGCCGGTGAGCGCGGCGATCGGCGGCACCGTGGGTAGCGCGTAATGATGAAACTTGGTGAGCGTGATCGTGAACATGGAAAACGCCACGATGAACCACAACGCCATGAACGACATCACTTCCGATTGGGCGTCGTTTGCCTCACTCCGAAAGCGCAGCCACCACAAGAGCCCAGCTGCGCCGAAACCCGCCCAGGGGAAGAGACCATAGCCGAGCTGCCAGACGTAGTAGCGGAAGCTCACGTCATCGCCGGTGTTCGTGTCGTGCACGTGCACGAACGCCCGGTCGTACATGTCGTGGAAGAACAGCCGATCGATGAACGGGCTGCCGTGGCGCATGTACATTTGCATGTACCAAGGCAGGCACACGCACGCGATGATCAAGCCCAGGCCAACCAGCTCGAGCCGCGCGTAGTCCTTGTAGCGCCGGGCCGCGCCGACACCAGCGAGCGCGATCACTATGGGCAAGACCAGCCCCGGCGCGCCTTTGCCCAACGTGGAGAGCGCTGTGAAAAACCAAGCTCCCAGGAAGTACAGGCGCTGCGTGCGGCGTTCACCGCGATTGACGTACAGCAGCAAGCCCAACGCGCTCGCCCAGACGGCGGCCGCGAACGCAGGCTGAAACAGGCTGTTTACCGGCTCCGCCCAGCGGCACTCCTCATTGCCTGGGATTTGCCCGCAGTTGCCGCCGCCCGAGCCGGAGAAGAATTCATCCCAGTGCCAGCGGAAGCCGAAATGCTGCGCGGACAGCTGCAGCGTGACATTCCGCGTCAGCAAGTACACGAGCTGCGGCAACACCGTGAGCAGAATGGCGCCGAACAAAAGCTGGTAGCCGGACAAACGCAGTACGCGGTTTCGGATCGAGACGGCGACGCTCTGCAAGCGCGCTTCCGGATCGGTACGCAAGCCCAACACGAGCAACGCGAGCGCCGCGGTGAGCGGCGCGACATAGGGCATGTCCGTCATGCTCTGATGTGCGATCAGGTACCAATACGGCGCGGTCGTCAGCACCAGGCCGGCAAGGAACCCAGCGCGACGCCCGAACGGTTTGGCGACCGCTTTGTACAGCAGGTAAGTGGCCAGCAGTGTGAGCAGGAAAACGGGCAGGCGCGCGGGCCACTCCGGTGCCGGGGCCAGGCCGTTGGCCGCGCTGGCCAGCACCTGATCGGGCATGTAATGCACGCCGGTGAGCGAAAAGCCGAGCCCCTGAATCCAAAAGTCCAAGACCGGCTTCGACCAAAACCAGCCGTCTTGCGCCCACCAGGTCGAGATCCAGTCGTCGCGCGCCAACATCTCCCGCGCGACCTCGCCGTAGTGCGCTTCCCACGGGTCACTCAGCGAGTAACTCCCGAGCAGCGGCACGTACAAGCCGATGTTCAAGATCGCGAGCCAGAACCCGTAGCGCTGCTGCCAGGGCTGTTCGCTCCGGCGCAGTAGCTGCAGCGCCTCCGCCAAGCGGCAGCCGGCAATGACGAGCCAAACCAAAGTGCCCGTGACGAGCAGCGCCGCGCATAGCCGCGGGCTAGGCAAGACGCCGGCTACCGCCAAGCGCAACGCCGCGACCACGCTCACGAGTGCTGCGCCGACCCCCACCAAGCGCGGCGCGAGCTCGCCCAGTGTGGGCACACGCCCGTCATTCGAAACCTGCGGGGCAGGGTCGTCGAAGCTGCCCAGCACGTCCAGCACTGCAAACGCCGCGACCAGCAGCAGCGCACAGCCACACGGCACGCTGAGTGCGAAGTGCCGGTCGCTGGCCATAAGCAGGAACAGCGGGATCAACGCGGCCAGAGCCAGCCATAGCCGCCGTGGGCGACTCGGGTTACCCGGTGGGATCAGCCGCTCGGTCGGCTCGTCTTCCTCTGACGGCATGCGCGCGCAGAGTGGTAGTGCCTACCGATCAAAGTAGCAAACGCGGCGTGGGTTTCAGCCCTCGGAAACGACGCGATTGCGGCCGGCTCTCTTGGCTGCGTAGAGGCGCTTGTCAGCGGTGCTGACTAGCGATTCCGGGGTCTTTTCTTCCAGCTCAGCGAAGGAGGAGCAACCAACGCTCACGGTCACGCGCAGCACGCCGCCCTCAGTCGGCACACGCAGGGCTTCTACCTTTTCGCGCAGGCGCTCACCCACGGTGTGAGCGCCAACGCGGTCAATCCCGCGCAGGATCAAGCCGAACTCTTCGCCGCCGTAGCGGGCGAACACGTCCTCGTTGCGGATCATGTTCCGGATTGCATCGGCCATCGCGACCAGCACGGCGTCACCGGCGGGGTGACCATAGGTGTCGTTCACCTTCTTGAAGTGGTCCACATCGAAGAAGGCGAGCGAGACGTCTGCCTTATGGCGCCGCGCGTAGGACAGCTCCGAACGCAGCTGCGTGTCGAAGTGCTCGCGATTGTGAGCGCCGGTTAGGGCGTCGGTCACGCTGGTGTCGTACAGTTGCAGCAGCAGCCCCTCCTGACTTTCGTCAGTGACCGTGTAGCGGAAGACGGCGGTGGGCCCGAATTGAATCACGTCACCGTCGCGCAGCACCTGGCTCTGGACGCGTTGACCTTGCACGAAGGTGCCGTTAGCCGACTCCGTGTCTTCGATCTGATAGACGCCGTCTTGCTGGAAGATGCGGGCATGCTTGCGGCTCACGCCATCGTCGCCGAGCCACAGCTCGCAATCCTGGCTGCGGCCGATGCGAAACTGTTCGGCGGATAGGCGAGAAACCCGGCCGAGCTCTGCGCCTTTCACGCGCACGAGCAGGTGACGGTCCTTCGACTGTTTGCGCGGCGTGCTGTTTCGCAACTCCGACAAGCTCACGATCGCTGTGCGCTCGTCCGCATCTTCTGCGAAGAGCAGGTACGGTGAAGGCTGCTTTTCCTCGGCCACGCTCTCGATCCTCGAGTTCGAGGCTATCATGGTTCCGAATTCGATGGAGGGCCGGACGCCTGTGCGTCCGCAGTTTTCTGCCTCATTCGCCGGCCGAGCAGCGCGATGGGAGCGAGCAATACCCAGAGGCGTCCGGCGCGCCCGTCGAGTGCGTCGCGTGCCGCGTGTCGGTGGCTGGGCCGGAAGCCCTTTGCGCACGATGTGCGCTTGACGATTTTTCGGAACTTCTGCGCGCGGAGGGTTGTCGGTTCAGGCAAGAACAACAACACCGAACGACACGTTGCCGCGGCGAGGGTTTCGCCGCGAGTGAGCCCGCTCCGTTTGCCGCTCGCACGCACGTTTCGCTCGCGTGAACCGACAGGAGCATTTCGTCCATGGCACACGTGCAGCCCGAGTTTCGCCCGTTTCACCCACATTCCGCGCCCGCTTCCGCACCCGTGTTCGGCTTTGCCAGGGCCGAGGACCCGCCGCGCGCCGAGGAACCGGATGCGCCGACGCACGTCCTGGTTCGCCAGACCTCGCTGGAACCTGGCGAATTCGAGCGGCCGGAAGCAGAAGCCATCGAAGTCATGGGTTTCTGGGGGCGCACGATTCTGTTCGCGCAGCACCTGTCGAATGAAGACAGCTTCGTCATCGGCGAGGGCTCGGCGGACGCGCCGGTTGACTTCGAGGTTTCCGCAGCTGAGCTTGGCGTCCACCGTGTGCAGCTGCTGGAAGCGCGCGGCGGGACGACGCACGTGAATATTCCGGAGGGCGCGCGCGCCGCGCTCATGCAGCGCGGTGAGCGTAGCTTCACGCCGAGCGCGGCCGCGAGCGTTGCAGTTCTGCCCGGCACCGTCGTTGAGCTCACGTTCGGCCGTTTGAAGTTCCGCGTGGCCAATGTGCCTGCGGGGCAAGCGACGCCGCGCGCCGGGTTAGCCACCGCCGATCGATCGCTGTTATCGTCGTTCGGATTGAGCTTCGGCATCGCTGCGGCGCTGCTTCTGAGCTTGGCATTCTGGATGCCCGCGCGCGGCTCGAGCGAGGACGACGAGCTGGACCGGGATCGCCTGATCGAGATGAAGCAGTACTTGAGCACGCTCGCCGAGCGCAACCGCGAAGAAGAGCAAGAAAAAGCGAATACGGGGCTGAAGAATGCCGACCCCGGCGCTCCGAAGGAGGCGGCGCAAGGCCGTGAGGGGGCGCTCGGCAAGTTGAATGCTCCGGTCAGCAATCGCCGCGCCGCCGTGCGGGGGGATTCGCCGCTGACGGAGTTGTCTCGCGCGCAGCAGATCGAAGCGGCCAAGAGCTTCGGGATGGTGGAGCTCCTCGGCAGTCTGTCGAGCTCAATGGGCTCGAGCTCGCCCTTTGCGCGCAACGAGGCGCTGGGTCATGACAACGCGGACGCCGAGGGCAACATGTTCGGTGACACGATCGGCGAATCGGGCGGCAACGGTTTGCGCTTGTCGGGGCCCGAAAATGGCGGCGGCGGGCACGGTGTGGGCGTCGGTATTGGCGGCATTGGAACGTGCGGCACCGGCAACTGCGGCCCAGCAGGCGACGGCGGCTTCGCGCGTGGCGTGGGCCGCACCGGTCCGGGCCATGTGACCACCTCACCGATCTGCCGCGTAGGCAAAGTGGTCACCAGTGGGCGCCTGCCGCCTGAAGTCGTGCAGCGCATCGTGCGCCAGAACTTTGGCCGTTTCCGCATGTGTTACGAGAATGGGCTGCACGCCAATCCGAACCTCACGGGTCGTGTCGCGGTGCGCTTCGTGATCGGTCGCGAGGGCAGCGTTGCCAACGCGGCCAATGGTGGCAGTGACCTGCCGGATTCGGGCGTGGTGGCCTGCGTGGTGCAGGCGTTCTATGGGCTGTCGTTCCCGGCACCGGACAACGGCATCGTCAGTGTCACGTACCCGATCATGTTCAGCCCAGGCTGAGGCGTTAGTGATCCTTGCCAAGGGCGCCGGGTTGAGTGTTAGCCTCCCGGCGCCGTGAAAACACTCAACCCCTTCTGTCTGGCTCTGGTTCTAGGTCTCGGGTTTTCCGCGCGCGAAGCACATGCGCAAGAATGGACGCGGCAAAGCTTTTTGCTGCCGAAAGGCGGTTTCGAGCTCACGGGCGAGCCAGCGCGCCCGGAAATGATGCGCATCAACATGTCCAAGAACTCGGCCTTCAAACCGGTGACATTCCCGCTGGATTTTCTGTGGGGCGTATCGAATGACGTGACGCTGGGCATCATTCACGACACGGGGCCTCGCTTCAACACCGGGGCCACCGACCACAAGTTTCGCAACACCTACAACGACATCGGGTTTGGCATGATCGTCGGGCTCGCGAGCGCGGCGAACTACGAAGTGGACTTTCACTTTGCTGTGCCGTTGCATCAGCTGAGCCCCGACGTGTGGGTTGGCACCAGGCTCGGCGTGCTCGGCCGCGCGAACATCGCGCGCAACGTGGCCTTGGTTTACGATCCTGCGCTGTACTTTGGTGTCAACCACCGTGACGAAGGCAATCTGGATTACTTGGGCGCGCCGATTTGGTTCTACTTTCAGGCAACCCCCGTCATCGTGCCCTTCGTGGGCACCGGCGTGAACGGACCGCTGAAGAATTTCGGCGACCACTTCGCGATTCCGCTCGAAGGCGGCGTGTTGTTCACGGTCGCTGACGGCATCAACATCGGCGGTGATTTGGAGTTCCCGAATGCCTTCGGCCACGATGGCACGCTGGATGCGCGCAGCATCGGTTTCCTCGGGCAATTCCGGTTCTGATGGGGCGTGCGCAGGCGGTGCGCGCGGCGCTCTCGTGCCTCGCGTGGTCGTGCGCAGCGCTGTCCTGCGCGCCGGCGCCTCGGGCGGTGGTTAAAACGCCCGCTGCCGCGCGAGCGCCCGCCGCGCCGGTGCAAACCGTGCGCGCCCGCCTTGCGCAGGCGCTGCGGTCGATTCCACGCCCTCCACCTGTGCTCGAAGCCTTGCCGCTCGAGGCGCAACAGCGTTTGCAAGCGCGCCTCGCCGCCTTGGATGCCGAGCGCAGGCTATCGGTGCACAGCGACGACAGTGAGTTGGCAGAAACGCTGCCGCTCTTGCATTTGGTCTCTGGCGGCGCCTCGCCGCGTGCGCTGTACGCGCTCGCTACGACGGCTGCCGGTGCCGAAGAGGTGACAGGGCTCGGCCTCGAGCCCGATTTGTCGAGTGGTGCCGCCAAGGAGGATCTGCGAGTGAGTGCGGTGCGCGAGTTGGCTCGGCGCGCAGCGCTGAACTTCCTGCGTGATCGCGCGGCGGACGTGGCCCTGCCCGGTAAGGGCACGGCGCTCGTGTGTCGCTTGGTAGCGCGCGCGGCAATCGCAGTCGGCCGTCGGGACCTCGCGCTGCTCGCTCATGAGCTGCTGCTCGAGGCTGAGCCGGGCCCGGACACGCGCTTGGAATTTGCGCGCGAATTGGCCAAAGATGGCCAAGCCGAACGCGCGACGGCGGAGCTTCGCGAGGCTGCGAGCGACCAACCGCACCCCGCTTCACCGGGCGCTCGGGCGGCGGTGCAACAGCTCATTGGCAGTGCTCGTGTGGCGAGCGCGCCGGCTGTACCCGGGGCGGACGTGAACTCGCGGCTACGCCGCGCGCGTGCTTGGCTGCGCTTGGGCCGAGTGACAGAGGCACAGCAGGCGCTTGCCGGAGACGCTGAGGCGGCCAAGAGCCGGCTCGACTTAGCGGCGACTCTCGCCGAAACGATGATCGAATACCCATCGTGTCCGGATCTCCCGCTCGACGTCGGCAACGCGGATCTGTGCTCGCTGGCTTTTGGCTCGAACCAGCGCTTGGCTGCGGCGCGCACTTTGCTCCAGCAAGCGTGGCTCAGCGGAGCGGGCCGTGACGACGCCGCCGTGGAGGTCTACGTCGCGCTGGAGTTGCTGCTGCCTTGGCTGCATCACACCACGCGCGAGCTCTTGCACGGAACGTTGAACCCGAGCCAGAGCGCCGCTGAAACCGCGGATCTGCACGCAAGAATCGCCGAAATGAGCGGTGCTACGCCGTGGCTTGCGGGGCTCTCCTTATTTCTGGAAACAGTGCACGGTGCCGGCACGGCGGGGCCTTCGGCGCAAGGCACTCCGGCGCAGGCGCAAGCACTCATGAAGCGCGCGCTCGCTTTGCTGGCTAGTGATTCGAGTCGCTTTGCCCAGGCCGGGGCTTTGGCAGTCGCGGCCACGGTCTCGCATCAACAAGACGTCTCCGCGTTGCTCGATGCACTGCCGTTCGAGCGAATCGCGCCGTCCATGCGCGTGCCGCGTGTCGCGCTAGAGGCATGGGCTGCAGCCACGTCAGAGGCGCGGCCGCGTATGGAGGCCGCACGCGCCGAGCTCGCCGCAATCATGGCGGCCGCGCAGGGCTCGTCCTTGGAGCGCGCACGCTTGGTGCTCACCGTCAGCGAGGCCGACGCGCTGTTCGACTCCTCGCAGCGCGCGTATCAACTGCTTTCACGCGTAGCGGGCCAACTGCTGAGCGACAACATTCCGCCGGATCTCGCGCTGCGCGCGGTGCTGGATGCCGCGGGCGCCCTGGCCCGTGGCGAACGTATCGAGCAAGCCCAAAAGATCCTGGCGGGCGCGGCTGGCGCACAATTGCCGCCCAATTTGCAGCGTGCGCAGGACGAGCTGCAGTTGATTCGGGGCTACAAGTTAGTGCTCGGTGTGCGTGGCGGGAGCGCCGATGCCGTTGCCCGAGCCCGTGTCGATTTGGCGGCCCTTGCCGCTGAGGTCAAGGGTCAGTCGGCGCTCGTGTGGTTCGAGCTTTGGGCGCGCGAGCTGGAAGCATCGCAGCGCGATGCGGCCTGCGCGAAGAAGAAGCAGAGTGCGTGCAAAGAGGCGGCCGCGCTGCGCCACAATGCTCGGGCCGGTCTCGATGCGCGCCTCGGCCCTGAAGCAAGCTCGGTACTGCTGCGCGGCGCCTTGGCTGGCGGCTCCTTCGAGGCCGGTTTTCGTTTTTCCGTCGAATACGGCCTCGAGCCCTTGCTGAGCTTCGACCCAACGTTCCTGGCGATCGGCTTGCCCCGCTTCACAGTGAACTAAACGGCTCACAGCAGCCCAGTACGAGGCACGCGGGCCAGCCGCCGCGTGCCGGCGCCGCGGTCACTCTTTCAATTCCTCCACCCACTTCAAGCTCTGGCTTAGATTCACTTGCTCGCGTTCGAGCGAGTGCTTCTGGGCGTTGGCTTCAACGACCACTTCTGGCGGAGCGTTCTTGATGAAATTGGCGTTGCTTAGGCGTTTTTCCATCACTTCCAAGTCTTTCTGAAGCTTCTTGAGCTTGCGCTCGACGCGCTCTTTCTCTTTGTGAGCGTCGACCAAGCCGCGCAAATTCACGAGTACGTCCACCTCACCCGCCACGGTGAGCACGGCACCTTTGGGGCGTTCGCCACCGACGTTCATCACCGCAGGTGCGCCCTCGGTTCGCACTAAGAACGCAATGAAGCGACCTTGTTCCTCGAGCAGCGCGCGCAGCTTCGGATCGGCGACGCGTAGCTCGAGCTTTATGCCGTCGCTCGGCGCAATCTCGTGCTCGCTGCGCACCGAGCGGGCCGCGCTGATGGCAGCCATCAGCACCGCCATGTCGCGTTCTGCGTCCGGATCCACCCGTCCGTCCAGAGCGGTGGGATAGGGCGCAAGTGCGATGGACGCCGGGCGCGACGCCGGGCGCGGGATGCGCTGCCATAAATCTTCCGTGATGAACGGCGCGTAGGGGTGCAGCGCGCGTAAGGCGGCTTCCAAAGCGTGCGCCAACACTTGCCGCGTTTCGGCCTTTTCCGGCTCAGTTCCGTGCAAAAATACCGGTTTACACATCTCGACGAACCAGGCGCAGAACTCATCCCAGAAAAAGTGGTAGAGCGCGCCAGAACCGTCGTCCAAGCGATAGGCGTCGATGCCTCGCGTGCTGGCTTCGACCGCAGCGCTGAGGCGCGACAAGATCCAGCGGTTCAGCAGCAGCTTCGGCAGCGGCGTGGCGCCCTCTGCGGTTACCGTCTCGCCTTCCAGGTAGCCGAGCGAAAAGCGTGTGGCGTTGTAAATTTTATTGCAGAACTTGCGGTAGCCGTCGACGCGGGCAGGGGAAAGCGCGATGCGCTTGGCTTGCGGTGAATAGCTGCACAGCGTGAAGCGCAGAGCATCCGCGCCGCTCGGCGAAAAGCCTTTGCCCATTTGCGCAGACGACGGGTACGCCTTGCGAAACTTCGCCAAAGCTTCGTCGACCGGGGCGTCGGGCATCGTCTTCTGCACGATGGTCGAAAACTCTGCGCCATAAATCAGGTCGAGCGGATCGAGCGTGTTGCCCTTCAGCTTGCCCATCTTGTCGCCGGTTTCGTCCACCACCATGCCGTGCAAGAGCACGCGCTTGAAGGGCACTTCCCCCATGAAATGCAGGCCCATCATCATCATGCGCGCCACCCAGAAGAACAGGATGTCGTAGCCCGTTTCCATATCGCTGGTCGGGTAGAAGCGCTCGAGCTCCGGTGTCTTGTTCGGCCAACCCAAGGTGGAGAATGGCCACAGACCGCTCGAGAACCAGGTGTCGAGCACGTCAGGGTCTTGGGTGAGGTTTGCTTTTTGGCACTTCTCACAGGCGCTCGGGTGCTCCTCGCGGGTCACGGTGATGTGCCCGCAATCAGCGCAATGGAATGCAGGGATCTGATGGCCCCACCAAAGCTGGCGCGAGATGCACCAATCTTGAATGTTGGTCAGGAAGTGCTCGTAAGTTTTTTCCCATTCCGCGGGGATGATCTCGGTGCGCTTCTCGCGCACGGCAGCGAGCGCGGGCTCGGCCAGCGGCTTCATGTCCACGAACCACTGCGTGGAAATGATGGGCTCGACCACCGTGTTCGAACGGGTGCAGCGCGGTAGCTGCAGCTTGTGCGCTTTGCTGCCGCGTTCGAGACCCGCTTCAGCGATTGCTTTCTTCACGGCGCTGCGGGCTTGCTTGATGGTCAAGCCTTGGAACTGCGCGCAACGCTCGTTGAGCTTGCCATCCAAGCTGAGGATGTTGATTTCTTCCAGTTGGTGCCGCTTGCCGGTGGCAAAATCGTTGAAATCGTGGCCGGGCGTCACTTTCACGGCGCCGGTGCCAAAGGCCATGTCCACTAGAATGGCGTCGGTAATGATTGGGATTTCGCGGTCCAGGAACGGGTGTTTGAGCTTTTTGCCGTGTAAATGCTGGTACCGGGGGTCGTCGGGGTGCACGGCCACGGCGGTGTCGCCGAGCATGGTTTCGGGGCGCGTGGTGGCGACCACGAGCTCGGTCGCGCCGGCGCCCGCGTCTGCATGCAGCACCGGATAGGCGAACTCGTACAGCTCGCCGTTGGCCTCTTCATTCTCGACTTCGACATCGCTCAGGGCGGTGCGGCAGTCAGTGCACCAATTGATCAAGCGCGTAGCGCGGTAGATCAGCCCTTCACCGTGCAAGCGCACGAATGCCTCGCGCACTGCAACCTGCAGCTCCGGATCCATCGTGAACTTGGAGCGCTTCCAATCCGCCGAGGCGCCGAGCACCTTCATTTGCTCGGCGATGCGGCCGCCGCTCTGTGCTTTCCATTCCCACACGCGCTCGACGAACTTGGCGCGACCCAAATCATGCCGAGACTTGCCTTCGCGCGCCAATTGCCGCTCGACCACCAACTGCGTCGCGATGCCCGCGTGGTCGATGCCAGGCTGCCAGAGCACGTTGTAGCCCTGCATGCGCTTGTGCCGAATCAGGACGTCTTCGATCGTGTCGCCGAGCGCGTGGCCCATGTGCAACGAACCCGTGACGTTGGGCGGCGGCAGCGTGATCGTGTACGGCTCACGTTTATCCGCAGGATCGACGCTCGCTTCGAAGATGCCTTGTTCGAGCCAAAATTGGTACCACTTGGGCTCGACCTCTGCCGGCTCATAGCCCTTGGATAGCTCGCTCTTGTCGTCGCTCTTGTCGTCGCTCTTGTCGTCGCTCATGGCGGCGCGAACTTAGCAGAATTTCGCGCGGGTCCACCCGCCAGCATCCGAGCGGGGCGCCCTCGACCCAGCCACGCACCAGGGAGCCCGCCGTGGTGCCCACCGCGAGGCGTTAGAAGCAAGAGGTCGGGGGAGCTGGCGCCCGCCGCGAACGCGACGACTCGTGCGCGGGTGGCTAGCCTTTGCTCCAGGCGCTTGCGGACCTGTACGTTGCCAGCGCGCCTCGCACCACCTCCAGCGCGCGCTCCCTCCCGTACATCCCCTCGACCACGCTCATCTTGTGCTCCAAGGCTTTGTAGTCCTCGAAGAAGCGCTGAATCTCGGTGGTGATGTGCGAGGGCAGCTCGTGCACGTCGTGCAAGTGCGCGAATGCCGGGTCATCGATCGCGACGGCGACGATCTTGTCGTCGATGCCCTTGTCGTCGGTCATGGAGAAGCCACCGATGGGGCGCGCGCGGACGATGGTCAGCGGCACCACGGGCTCCTGCATCAGGACCAAGATGTCCAAGGGGTCGCCGTCGTCCGCATGAGACTGGGGGACGAAGCCGTAGTTCGCAGGGTAGTGAACGGAAGAGTACAGCACGCGGTCGAGCATGAGCAGGCCGGTTCGCTTGTCGACTTCATATTTGAGCTTCGACCCGCGCGGGATCTCAATCACTGCGGGGATAAAGTCTTCGAGGCTTTCCGGTACCAAGATATCGTGAAGAGGATGCACGGGGCGGAAGGTATCATCGTCCTACGTCTGCGCTAGCCTTTTCCGAGCCGCGTCGACGCAGCGTTGAGCCAGCCGGTGTATCGCCAGCACCGCACGCCCCGTGAGTCGGTGGCACGTGGCACGTCGCGTGCGGTGACCGGCGCCGTCGAGGTCTTTTCAGGTACCGCGCTGTGCTTCGTGGGTTTGATCGCGCCCGATCGATTCTGTGCGGTAGACCCGGTGCACGTTGCTCCCATGCGCGCGATTGGCTCGTGTCAGCGCTATGCGCGCCGCTGATCCGCCGAGGGCATTGCGTGGCTCCAAGGCGCGCACCATGATGGGCAAATGCGCATCTCGCTGGAGCGGTACTCATGACCCAAAGTGCTTCCTACCAAGCCCCGTTTGGTCCGGGGGGTGACGGCAGCATCGACGCGGAGCTGGCGCGCAAGCTGCTCACCATCGCGCTGTCGCATGGCGGTGAGTATGCGGATCTGTTCTTCGAGTATCGCGCCGGCGGTGGCATCAGCTTCGAAGAGGGCATCACGCGCAGTGCCTCGCGCGGCGTGAGTATGGGCCTTGGCGTGCGTGTTCAAATGGGTGATGCCACCGGTTACGCGCACGTTGAAGACCTGAGCTGGGAGGCCATGAAGCGTGCCGCGGAAACCGCCGCGCGCATTGCCCAGGGCGGCAAAACCATCGCACCGCTCGCCATCGAGCGCATGTCTTTGCCCTCGCGCTACGAGCTGGACCGTCCCTCGATTGACGTGCCCGGGCTCGACAAGCGTTCGCTGCTCGAGCGCGCTAGTCGTGCCGCCCTTGCTCACGACCCGCGTATCATCAAGGCTGAGGTCTCGTTCGCGGAAGAAGTGCGCGAGATCCTGATCGCTACCAGCGACGGTCGCATGGTTCACGACGTGCAGCCGTTGATGCGCTTTGGCATCCGCGCCATTGCTGAGCAAAATGGCCGCCGTGAGTCGGGGCGCAGCGGCGGCGGTGGCCGGATGACTCTTGGCTATTTCGAGGGCTTCTCCCCGGAGTGGCACGCGGAGGTCGCTGCCAAGCAGGCGTTGGTGTTGCTGGACGCACGCCCCGCTCCTGCAGGGCAAATGGAAGTGATTCTTGCGCCCGGTGATAGCGGCATCCTGCTGCACGAGGCGGTGGGCCACGGGCTGGAAGCCGACTTTAATCGCAAAGGGACCAGTAACTACACGGGTCAGATTGGAAAATCCGTCGCCAGTGATCTGTGCACGGTGGTCGACGACCCGACGTTCCTGCAAAGCCGGGGCTCTATCAACGTCGATGATGAAGGAGTCGAGCCTCGGAAGAGTGTCCTGATCGAAAACGGAGTGCTTCGGGGCTATCTCCAGGACCGCCTGTCCGCCAAACATTTCGGAGTAGGTTTCACGGGTAACGGGCGTCGTGAAAGCTTCGCGTGCGCGCCCATGCCGCGCATGACGAATACGGTTTTGCTGGCCGGCCCGCATGATCCAGAAGAGATGCTGAAGAGCGTAAAACGCGGCATTTACGCCAAAACGTTCGGCGGCGGTCAGGTCGACATTTCGAATGGGGACTTTGTTTTCTCCCTCACCGAAAGCTACCTGGTCGAGGACGGAAAACTAACTGCGCCGCTAAAGGGCGTGAATCTGATTGGTAACGGTCCAGAAACATTGCGCGATGTAACCATGCTAGGTAATGACGTGGCCGTCTCCGATGGAATCTGGACCTGTGGCAAGGATGGCCAGAGTGTTCCCGTCGGCGTGGGCTGCCCAACCATCAAGATTGCGCGGATAACCGTTGGTGGCACCGAAATCTCCTGAGTTTACCTCTAGTCGAGCGAAAAGCTTCGTGGCGGTCATCGGGCACGGCCCGATGCTCGAACGGGAAGAGGGCGCTTCGTCGACGCTGAGGCAACTCGGCGCCACCGTACGCACCCTCGACCTTTGGGACGACCCCGTCGAACTCATCGGTGATGATGACGACGAGCTCGAAATCCGTCCGCGGGCACTGGTGTTCGAGGCGTTGGATCGCCCCGACTTAGCCGTGGCGGCGCTACGTGCCGTACGCAAGGAACCGTACTTCGACAATGTTGGTGCGCTCATCGCAGTGACCGTCGGGCAGATCGCCCGCATCGATCCCTCGAGCGGCTTCGATGATTTCTGCCTACACCCCTACGTTCCGGAAGAGCTCTACGGGCGCATCCGCGCTTTGGAGTGGCGCCGGAGTGAGTTCGCGACGGAAGAGCGGCACAAGGTGGCCGGCATCGTGGTCGACAAAGCCGGTCACGAAGTTTACGTGGACGGTCGTCCGATCTCCCTCACCGCGAAAGAGTTCGCGCTGCTCGCGTACTTGTGTGAGCGTCGCGGCAAGGTGCTATCGCGCGAGCACCTGCTGGCGCGTGTTTGGGGCAATCGCTACGAAGGTGGTCCGCGTACGGTAGACATTCACGTCCGCCGTCTGCGCGCCAAATTGGGCGACGCCCTCCCGCTCGAGACTTTGCGCGGGTCTGGCTACAAGCTACGTGCTCCGGATACCGAGGACAACAAGGGTCGCGGCAACGCCGGTGACCGTCCGGATCGCCCGGAGCGCGTCGACACTGAAGAGCAGGTCGAGGAAGAAGCCGGCTAGAGCCGCTTTCGGCGGTCTTGCAGGACGAGTTCAGGGCGGTGTCGTCTCGAGGCCGCCTTGGGCATCGTCGCTCCTTCACCCCCGTGACGCGCTCGTGTCGGCCAAGGACTTGAAAAATCCTGCAAATTGCCGAGTGAGGTCCGGCAGCCACTGAATTTGCGCTAGCGTGCCGCACTTGGACGCGCGAGCGCTGTTTCGCTCTCGCCGGCTACTGCTATAAGCCCCGCGAAATGGCGTCGGACGTTTCTCTCGATGAAGTACTGCGCGAACCGGGCGTGAACGCGCGGCCGCTCTGCGTGGCGTTCGACGGCACCGTCATCACCACGCGTATCCTGTCGGAGCGGATGGCGCTCTTGTTCCGACAGCGCCCGTGGGCAACGCTCGCGCTGCCCTTCTGGGTGCTCGGTGGCCGGGATGCTCTGCGCAAACGCCTGGCGAACACCACCAGCCTGGATGTCACGGTGCTGCCGTACCGTGCTCCGCTGATCGCCGCGCTCAAAGAGAGCCGTGAGTCTGGTCGGCGCGTGATCTTGACGTCGACCACGGACTTGGAAACCGCCCAACAGGTCTCGGACTACCTGGGCGTGTTCGACGAGATCTGCACGGTCGAGGGCAGAGCCAAGGCCAAGCCGCAAAACCTGCGGGAAGCCCTGCAAGCCGCCTATCCGGGGGGCTTCGACTACATCGGCCAATCGCAGCCAGATCTGCCTGTCTTGCAAGCTGCCACGCGCGGCTACCTGATCGGTGCTTCGCCTAGCGCTGTCGCGGCGTCACGGCTCCTGAAGCACCTGACGGTGCTGTCCTTCCGTCCCAGCATTCTCAGGGCTCTAATCAAAGAGCTGCGCCCGCACCAGTGGGCGAAGAACGCGCTCGTTTTGCTACCGGTGCTGCTCGCCAACAACGCCCACGCTTTGCCCACCTTGGCGCGTGGGGTGCTGGCTGCAGTGACCTTCTCTTTATGCGCCTCGGCCGGCTACGTCTTCAACGATTTGCTGGACCTTGAGGCTGACCGCATTCACGTGACCAAGGCCAAGCGCCCGTTCGCGAGCGGCGCATTGCCCATCATCTTCGGCTTCCCGTTATTCTTGGCGCTGCTCGCGCTGAGCTTTTCGCTCGCCCTCGCCTGCCTGCCGCTCGCGTTCGCGGCCATGCTCGTCGTGTACTTCATCGGTACTGTCTCGTATTCGCTGTACCTGAAGCGGCTGCTGATGCTGGATGTGCTCGTGCTAGCTGGGCTGTACACCCATCGCATTCTGGCCGGCGGTATCGCAACGGACGTGCGCGTCAGCACCTGGCTGCTCGGATTCTCCATGTTCTTGTTCACGAGCCTGGCGTTCGCCAAACGCTTCGTGGAGCTGCACGCCCTGAGCAATGACGAAAAGGTCAAAAATCGCGGCTATTTCCGGGTAGATTTGCCGATGGTCACCGGCATGGGCACGGCCAGCGGCTACATCGCTGCGCTCGTCTTCATGCTGTACGTGGACAGCACGGCGGTGCGCTCGCAGTACCGGGAGCCAGGCTTGTTGTGGTTGGTATTGCCGGCGCTCCTGTATTGGCTAGGCCGTATTTGGCTCTTGGCCGGTCGTGGCCAAATGCAGGAGGATCCCGTCAAATTCGCGCTGCGCGATCGACAGAGCTTGTTGTGTGGCGTGATCATTGCGCTGATCACCGTCGTCGCGCGCTTTACGCCGCTCTGGCTGCAAGCGGCGTTGCGCTAGCGGGAAAGGGCGTCAGCTCAGCAGCGCCGAAATTTGCTCGAGGATTGCTTCTTCTTCATTGCCCACGCGCAGATCGCTCAGCAAGAGCGCCTTCACGGCGCGCATCACTTCCAGACGGCGCGGTTTGAGGAAGCCGAGGTTGGGCGGAGGCAAGGGCGCACGACCGGCCAGGCACTCGCCCACCAGCTGCAACCGCTCCGGGCTGAGCTGCTGGCGCTGTGCGAACGCGAGCAGCGTTTCAGCTTCCGCAGAACCGACATCGTCGTCCGCCCAGGCGACTTGCAGCAGTAACTTGAGCAGCTCGAAACCGAATTGGCCTTCGCTCGCGGCGTCGTCCTTGGGCGTCGACATGCCGTTAGGCTATCCAGCGGCCGCTCCTGTTTCAATGCCGGCGAAAATTTGCCTAACTACGCTTTGCGGCCCGTTTTCCTAGCTTCGGCCGTGGGCCTTTGCGTGGTTCAGGTACGTCTGATACTCGGACCCGGCGATGCCTACTCCGTTGCTGCGAGGAATGCCGGACTTGCTCGTCGTTTCGGTGGGTTGTCCATGCGGGATTGGCCCTGAGGTGTCGGTGCGCGCGGCGGCAAAGGTGCCCGGAACGGTCTTGGTGGGGGACATCGAGACGTTGCGAGAAGCGGCCGAGCTGGTGTCGGTTTCGCAAAAGCGGCTCGTGCCGTTCGACGGCGCAATCCGCGACCCGCGCGCCATCTATGTGCATGGTGTCGGGCCGAAGCTGGCACGACGCGATCGCAAACCGGGCAAGCCGAACGCCGCCTCTGGCGCCGCGCAACTGGCGTACGTCAACGAGGGTTACCGGCTCGCCAAAGCGGCGCCCCGCCGCGCGCTCGTCACGGGACCGGTGAGCAAAGCGGCGATCGCGCATTCGGGCGTGCCCGGCGCCGCGCACTTCTTGGGACACACCGAATGGTTGCGCGACTTGGATCACGCGACGCTGAGCGTGATGTGCTTCGCCGCTGGCCCGCTCGTCACGAGCCTAGTGACCACGCACGTACCGATCAGTAAAGTGCCGAAAGCGATCACGCCAAGCGGCGTGGCAGATGCCGCCTTTCATTTGGGCGAGCTGTTGCTCGCGTTGGGCAAGAAACAGCCGACGATCGCGGTCTGCTCGCTCAATCCGCACGCTGGCGAGAGTGAGCTTTTGGGCCACGAAGAGGCGCGGGCAATCGTGCCGGGCATGCGCGCCGCGCAAGCCAGGCTGGGCCGCCGCGTGAAGCTGATCGGTCCGATTGGTGCGGAGACCGCCTATCGCAAGGCGGTCGGCGGCAGTTACGAAGGTGTGCTGGCAATGTACCACGACCAAGCCACCATTCCGATGAAGCTCGTCGCCTTCGGTGACGCGGTGAACGTGACGATGGGCCTGTCCATCGTGCGCACCAGCGTCGATCACGGCACCGCCTATGATATCGCGTGGCAAGGCATCGCCGACGCTGACGGCATGCGCTCGGCGCTGTTGCTCGGGCGACGGCTCGTTTCGAGCCGCTGATGTCCGGCGCGGACTCCGAGCTCGCGTTCTGCTTTCAGCGGCGTGCTCGGCGCGCTTTCTTGGCATTGCTCACGTCGCTCAACGCCGAAGGCGCACCGCGCGCCAAGCTACGCGCGAAGCTTTCGCCGGAGGCGGTGCATGAAGCGCTGACGCTCGCCGTCCTGCGCTCCGTGGTGCTTTCGCTTGGGCGAGCACGCGGCCTGTTCACGAACCCACACAGCATCGCTGGCGGACGGCTTTTCGGCTTCAAAACTGGCGCGCTCGACGTGCAGCCGCTGTACCAAGGAGCGGAGCTGCTTTGGGCCTTTCCCGAGCCGCTCGCGCAGGCGGAGGCGGCGTTCAGCGCCGAGCTGCACGCGGGCCTATTGCACGACGGAGTCGTGTTTGCGGAGTGCCGGGCGGAGCTCGTGGGCAACTTGTACGAGCTGCTATTGGGCGAGAGCGTGCGCCGCAACGCCGGCCGCTTCGAGCTATTTTCAGGCAGCAAGCGCAAGCAAACGGGCACCTTCTTCACACCGCGTGCGTTGACCGAGGTCGTCGTGGCTCGCGCACTCGGACAGCTCGAACGGCGCATTCGCGCCTCGTCGCACCGCGCTCATGATTTCGTCAGTGACTTTCGCGTGTGCGATCCAGCTGTGGGCGGCGCTGCTTTCTTGCTCGAAACTGGGCGCGCGCTCGGCGAGCGGCCGGGGCCGCTCGCCGGCCTCGAACGAAGACGCCAGCTCGTGGACACCGTGCTGTACGGAGTGGACGTGAATCCGACAGCCGTAGCCGTCGCCGAGGCGGCCCTGTGCCTGTTCGTTGCCGATCCGAAGCTTACTCTCGCCGAGGCAGGCAAAAACTTGCGTGTAGGTGACGCGCTCTTGGGCGCTCCGTTGCCGACCGCCGCGGAGCCGCGCCAGCGCGCCAGCGCGCCGCCTGGCGGGCTGGATTTTCTTGAGCAATTCCCGGGGGTTTTTGCCCGTGGTGGCTTTGATCTGGTGGTCGGCAACCCACCCTGGGTGGCTTACGCCGGTCGCGCCGCCCAGCCCCTGTTGCCTGCTCGCAAGGCTTACCTGAACGCGCACTACACAACCCTTAAGGGTTATCCAACGCTACACGGTCTGTTCGTTGAACGCGCGCTGCGGCTTGCCCCGCAAGGTACGGTAGCGCTGGTCGTGCCCAGCCCGATCGCCGATCTGGACGGCTACCGCGCCGTGCGTCGCGCCGTGCGTTCCGGTCATACTCCCTGTGAACCGATGATCGAGTTCGGACAGGACGCCTTCGAGTCCGTTACTCAGCCGTGCTTCGCCCTAATCGCCGAAGCGAGGACGGGCAGCTCACTGCCGCACGAGAGCGACGCTGCCCCCTTCCGCCTCGCGGAGCGACAGCGCGCGGGCGGCCAGGCCGCCGAGGTGGCCCCCCCCGTCGCGCTCATGGCGATCGGCAAACTGCCGTCATTCCCCCGTGAGTTGTTCGGGGAAATGGGCTTTCAAACTGCTGGCGACGTGAGCAAACGATTGCTCCTGCGCGCAGCTAGGCCCGACGCGCGTCACCACTATCCGCTGCTCGAAGGCCGTGATGTCCGTGAGTTTTGCGAAGGGGAGCCACGGTTGTTTTTGGCGCCCGATCGCGAGCTGTTGACCAAAGCGCGCTGTCGCTTGCGCGAGCTCGACGACTACGGCCGGGTAACCTTCGTAATTCGGCAAACGGCGCGCTACCCGATCGCCGCGCGCCACCGCGGTCTGCCGTTTCGTAACTCGCTCTTGGCGGGGTTCGAGGTCGACGGGCTGCCGGCAGATTTGGTGGTGGGCTTATTGAACAGTTCTCTGTACCGCGCCCTGCACCTGGCATCGCGACGCGACGCACGGCAGGCCGTTTTCCCGCAGGTGAAGGTCGCGCACCTGCGCGCGCTCCCGGCGCCCCCGCAGCACCCGGTCGCGCGCACCGAGATCGCTGCGCTGAGTGCAGAAATGACTCAATGTGGGCCCGATCCCGGGCGCTCCGAGCGGCTGGACGCCGCGGTGTTCCAGCTATTTGCCTTAGAATTGCCCGCGACGCGCGAGATTCGCGAATTCTTGGCCGCGCGCAACGCGCCCCGCTAGTCACTTTGGCAATCACCCGATTCGGCGCCGCCAGGACGCCCGGGGATGTGCGCCTAAGTGGTAGAGATTGGGCGGGCAATGGTATACCCGAGCAGCCGTTCTAATCGCTGCCCCAGCCGCTCCACGCTTCCGCGATGTCCCCATTCCGCCCCGGTATTTTGATCGCGATCATCGTCTTCGCGGTTTTCGCCGGGTACGCGTTCTTGGTGCCCGCGACGTACCGCGCAAACGCGGTGTTCGTGGTGGAGGCGTCTCCGCCGGGAAGCTCGGCGGAAATGCCGGAACCACTGGAAGCGGCGCGTCGGCTCAGCGAGGCGATCCTAGATCGCAAAACGCTCGAACAGTTATCGAAGGAGCGCGCCGGCTCGACGGAGCCCGCGGCCCAGGCCCAAGCTGCGGGGAACGTGCGCAAGGCGCTCGAGCTCGACACTGGGGATGCCCACTCGTTCAGCCTCAGTTACAGAGACTCCGATCCTGACCGGACCCAAAGCGGGTGTAACCGCTTGGCCAAGCGCGCGGTCGAGGTAGCGCCACAGCTGCTCGTCGATCGCAGCGCCGAGCGCGCGCTGGATATGAAGCGCGGGCAACAGACACAAGAGCTCGCTGGCTTCCTTTCGTTGCATCCTGAGGTTGCCGCGGCGCCGCCCGCCTCGGGTGATGCATCACCGGACAAGGATCCGGCGTTGTTCGCGCTGAACGCGGAGAAGGCCAGCCTCGAGCGGCGTATTTTGGAGCTCGAGACCGGCCAAGGTTCGGACAATCCTTACTCCGATCCGGTGATGTCAGATCCGAAGGCGCTGAAGCGTCGTCTGGCGGAAATCGAGTCCGGCTTGAGCGCCCGAAGGCAGGCGTTCGCGCGGAAACCCGCCGCGGCTCCAGTCTCACCGGAGCTGCACGCCGAGTGGAAGCGCCTGCTCGATGCGGTGACGCAGTCCGGCACGGAGACAGCGAAGCAGTCGCATCCGACGCTGGTCGCGCGCATCACTCAACCCGCGAAGCGTCCTGGTTCTCCGATTGACCCGAACCGACACCTGCTGCTGTTCTTCGGCGTCGTGTTTGGCGTTGGGCTAGGCAGCGCCTTCACGCTCGTCGCGCATAGTGCGCAACAACGGCGCATCAAGTCCACCCGTCCGCCCGGTACCCCCGCAGCAACGACGCTTGCGCGCAAGAGTTACCCGCCAGCGCAGACGGGTCTGATCATGCAGATGCCGGCGATGCCAGCGCTCCCGTCGGATCTCGGCCCAGCTGTGCCGGTCACTCCGGCGCGCACGCTGGCTGCGCCCTCCGGGCCGCCGATCATCCCGATGCAGCAGCGCCCGATCTCGTCTTCACCGCCCGCCGGGCGTTCCGGCGTGCCATTCGGGAAGCGCACGGAGCTCGGCCTGGGCAGTACGATGGCTCTCGAGGCGGCGAGGGCGCGCGAGGAAGAATCTTCGAGCAAGGCAGCCTCGAGCCGTCCGCCCGCGCGTCGCTTCGCTTCCACGTTGGTGCTGCCGCCGAGCGAGAACCCGAGTGCGGCGCTCGAGCCCAATCAGGATCCGGTGTTGGCGTCCGCGAACCAGGCATGGGAGCAGCAGATCCGTGCCCACGAGGTGCCGGGGTTCGCGGTCGTGAAGCCGGGATCCGAGCCGCCGCCGGTGCCGAGCGAACCGCCCAGCGCGCCCGCTCAGATGCACGAAGCGCGCTTGCCGTCCAGCGCGCCGCCGGCGGCCGGGACGATGCAACGGACCAGCGCGCGCCCGCTCAACCCAATGAAGGTGACGCAACCGCTCGGCTCCTTCTTGCCCGACGCGGTGCTCAACGAGCGCCTGAACCGCGCTGGCGCAGCGAGCGCGGGGCGCTCGCCTTCGCCCGTACCGGACTCGCGCTACAGCTACGTCAGCAACGCGCCGCCCTCGCCGGAGGAGGTGCATCTGCCGCAGCGTTCGCCGGTTCCAACGCGCCAGCCGCAGTCGTCGACCCCCCCGCGCTCGCAAGCACCGAAGACGCCGGTTCGACCCGAGGGCAACGTGATTCGCGTGCGCGAGGTGATGATGGGCTGGCGCCCGGATCGCGAGCTCACCCCCGAGGCGCAGCGCGCGCTCTGCGCGCAGCTGTACCCGTTTGCCGTTGAGAATTGCTTCGTGTTGTCGGTGGTGTCGGTTCCCGAAGCCACCGCGTACAAATCGCGGGTGGCAGCGGAGCTCGCCTTATGCTTGGCAGAGACCGGGCACCCCCGGATCTTGCTGCTCGAGGGGGATCTGCACCGGCCGTGGGTCGCGCGCGTCATGCACGTCGATGTTCCCATGGGCGCCGGCTTCTCACAGCAGCTCAGCGCGCGCAGCCAACCACACGTGGATCCGTCCGAAGAGCGCTGGTCGGTCATGGGTTGTTCGAAATCCCTGCATGTCTTGGCCGAGGGCATGATGCGCACGCCCGGGCTGCTTCTCTCCCGTCAGTTCGGCAAGTGTTTGAGCGAGCTGCGGAGCTACTACGACTTTATCGTCATCGACGGACCAACGGCATCGTTGGATGTCGATTCGGGCGCGCTGGACGCGGTGACGGACGGGCTCATTACGGTGTGTCCGGCTACGGGCTCGCCCGCGCTCACACGCATGCAGAGCCTGTTCGGCAAGAAGCGGTTTAGTGCGTTTGCGACGGCGCCTTGAGGTTGATTCGGCCACCCCGGGCCGCCCAGCTTCAAGTGCCCGCGCGCACTTCGTCCAAGTATTCACTCACCAAGTGAAGCAGCCGGCGCTGCGTCCACAGCGGCGTGAAGGTGTGATCGGGACCTTCCAAGATCTCCATCCGGAAGCCTGGGGCGTTGCGCATGGCTGCGGCGTCTCTGCCTAGGTGCTCTTCGATCACGTCGATGCCGCCGTCTTCAGCGCCAAACACCATGAGGCAGCGCGTGCCACGGTTGGTCAGCTGCCTAAAGCCGCGCTCGATGTCAGTCGCTTCCGCGATGTCACCGGTGACACGCGCGAGCAATGCTTTGGCTTCACGGGTGGCGCGCTTCTGGGCCCGCCGCCCCAGCTCACCGGCAATGGCCCGGACGCTGACGCCACCGCGCGCGATGCGGCGCCAGGTTTCGAGCTTAAACAGCGTGCGCTTGTACTGTTCGGTCGACCTGAAGCTCTTGCGCATGCGCACCTCCAGGGAGTCCCCCTCCGTCCAGTGAAAGGTGAGGGGGTTGATCATCACGATGCCTGACACGCGCGGGTCCGCGATCGCAGTGTGATACGCGACGTACGCACCCGAGCACAGGCCCATGAGCACCACGCGCGTCGCGCCTTGGGCGAGCATGTAGTCGATGGCCGAGCGCGTTTCAGCCATCGAGCGACTCGAATAGACGTCGTTCTCCTTGCCGGACTGCGCCGGGCTGTCGCCCATGCCCGAAAAATCCATACGCAGAACGTGGAAGCCTTGAGTCGCCCACACGCGCGCCATGTGCACGTACATGCGGTTGCTACCAATGTGGTGGTTGGCCCCGATGTTGAGCAGCAGCACGGCCGTGCCTGTTTGGTTACTGGGCACCGCGGGTTCGCTCAAAATCGCGAAATTCCCGTTGATATCCACCACCTGCTCTTGGGTGGCGTACGTGGGCCGCGTCATCGTCGTGAGCGAGGGTCGAGTTGAAGCCGGCGAGTTCACGGGTTGGCCGCGTTCGGACGACGCTGCTTCCGCGGTGTACAGCCCATCGAGCCAGGCGACGATGGCGTCGAACATTTGCGTCGGGACGACGGACTTGAACGGATCTTCCGGCATGCTCGCGGCAAATCCGCGCGTATTGTCCAACTCCGCGTTCACGCCCAGCGCTTGCAGGTGTTTGATGAGCTCGACCTCATTGCCCGGCAAGTCATCGCGCGCGACGATCAAGGCGTTGCGCGCAGGGCGCCCCTGCAAACGGCTCAGCTCGAGCGCGGCAATGTCCGTGCGCGTGGCTTGTTGCATCAAAAATCCAGCGATCCCTGGATCATTGGCGTCGGGGTTTTCTTCCGCGCCCGCGCCGCTCTGCGCGTCTGCGCGGCCGGCATTTTTCAACGCTTGCAACGCGCGCATCTCGCGTAGCCACGCCTTGCCCGAGCGCGGTGGGGCAACCAGCACCAAGCTATCCACGGGAAAACGCTCGGCGTAGCTTGCGGCCAGTAACGCGCCGAGCCGCGTGCCGAACAGCACGACCTGTCGCGCGCCGCTCAGTGCCGTCGCTTCGTTGACGGCGAGGCGAATGCTGTCGAGCCAGTTTTGTAGGCGCGCGTCGTCGCCGTCGCTGCCTGCAGAATCACCTGTGCCATCGTAGTCGAAGCGGAGCACGCCGAACCCCTCGGCGGAGAGCCGCAACGCCAGGCGTCGATAGATGCGGTGCGCCACCATGGCTTCATGACCAAAGGCATTGCACAGCACGACGCAGGCACGTGGACTGCGACTTGCGGGGGCGTGATACCAACCGAACAACGGCCGCTCCGCGGTTCCGAACCAAAACGGCTTCGGTGGCGGTTGTGGAGAGGACTGGGCTTGACCCTCGGCACCTCGCAGCCCGCGCCGCGCGCTGACCGGCGGCTGGTCTCGAAACGACTCAGGCGGGTCGTTGTCCATGACCCTCCTCTTTCCTGCGCGCCGCCGCCGTTGCCGCTCGCCCAGCACGTGACAGCGCGCTCGAGTCGAGTACCCTGCCCGACGTTGCCCGGTTACAGGAAGCGGAGCCCACGCCAGTGACTGCCCCTAGCCATCGCCTCATGCGTGTCACGACAGACGAACGCGGTCCGCTGATCGTGCTGCTGCACGGGTTTGCCGGTACACCCGAAGACCTGGAGCCGTTCGGGCACTCGCTGGGCGTGGGCGCTCGCTTCGTGTTCCCCGAAGGCACGGCAGATCTCTCCGCATTCGGCTTGCCCGGACGAGGTTGGTGGCCGTCCGATGGTGTGGCACGCACGAGCGCGATGCGTGATGGCTTGCCACGCGACCTGTGCGACTTCGAGCCCGCCGGCTTGCAGCGGGCGCATGATGCCATGAACACGCTGTTGGACCAGCTGACCGCCGAGGCGCCCGGCGCGCCGCTGATCCTGGGCGGGTTTTCACAAGGTGCCATGCTCGCCTTCGACGTTGCGCTGCGCGGTGAGCGAGCCATTGTCGGCGTGGTGCAGCTGTCTGGCGCGCGAATCGCGCAAAGGCTTTGGAACCCGCTGCTCGCCAAACGCGCCGGCACCCGTGCGTTCCTGAGCCATGGCAGAACTGACTCAGACCTCGCATTCGCCGCCACCGAGCGCTTCGAAGCGGAGCTCCGCGCCTCCGGCTGGCTCGTCGATTTTTGCCCCTTCGACGGGGGGCACGAAGTGCCGCTCGTTGCGCTTCGCGGCCTGAAGCGGTTTCTGAAAGGCCTGTGAGGCGAAACGGGGGTAAGGCTCATGTTGCAGCGCCTTCCCGAACGTTGATGCGAGTGGGGCTTTGCGCGTTGAGCGGCCGCACGAAGCCGCGCGGCTTAGCTCCCGCGATATTGGCGTGCACTGCGACCGTGTGCTCTTCACCCGGTGCCACTTGGAAGTATGAGTCCGTGAGCGTAAAGCCCGGCAGATCGACGGAAACCGCGTACGCGAAACGTTGGCTCTTTACGCGCAACAGCCACGCTTCACCGGCTACCTGCTCCAGTGCCGCTTCGACCCCGAGATCCTCTTGTTTCTCGGCTGGGAGACCGTTCGGAAAATAGCAGGCGCGCGCGATCAAGGCGCCTGTTTCGGCGTCGCGCAAGGCCGCGCTGGCGACATCGTACTGACTTGGACCGAAGCGATAGGCACGCGTCAGATCGATGAAATGTTCGAACAACCCATTGGCATTCACGGCCTCTGCGCCATGCGCGGCAACGCTGAGCGCCGTGTGGGCGGTTGCGACTTGCACCGCGCCGTTGCGAATCAACTGCAGCGAAAGGACCGCGGAAAGCTGCGCCGGAGCGTCGTTGATGACGTGCACCACCAAGCCGTTCAGCCCTTCGTCGGCGAAGAACAGGGCTCGCTGTTGCATGGCCCGCTTCACGAAGTAATACGCGGCTTTGGGCAGCCCTTGCGCGTCGATGACGCCCCAGCCGGCACCCGGCCAGAGGTCGCGCAGAAACCAAATCAACGCGCCGCGGCAGTTGGACGCGCCTCGGCGCCACTCACACAGCGTGCGCGCCATGACCTCGCCGCTCGTTACCCGGCCGAGGGCCAAGGCGCGCTCCGGGTCTTCGTAGCGGAGCGCAGTCGGGTCGAGCCCGAACAAGAGCTTCGTGTAATGATCACGCACGTCATCGAAGTCCCAGCCAGGGCCGCTGTCGCGCGGAACACGAGCTTTCCAGCGCGGATCGTGAAAAGGAGCTCGTGCGTCGCCCAACACCAACTCCACCGTCGCATCCTCCGGGATGTTGGCAAAGCCCAAACACTCCGGGGTGAATTTGATATCAGCCCTGCGCGCGTCTTCCAGAGGGCGAAGGTAGGCACCAACGCCGTAGTAGTGCGTTAGACCGGTATCCGGTTGGAAGGGCAGGGCAGCGCCTTCGCTCGTCGGCGTGGAGGCGACGTAGGGCACATCGGCGCGATGCGCTGCGGAGACCTCGCGCAGCAGGTCCTGAAACAGGGCCGGCTTCCAGGCCTCACGCGGCAAGCCCAGCATGGCGATTTGCTGCTCGATCTCACTGTTCCCGCACAACACCGCTAGGCAGGCGCGCGGCTCGCAGCGCCCCAGGAACTGCTCGGCTTCGCGAGTTACGCTCGCGCGAAAGGCGTCGCTTTCGCCGGGGTAGTCGCAGTTGGCAAACATGAAGTCTTGCCACACGAGAATCCCGAGGCGATCGCACTCTTCATAGAACGCGTCGGACTCGTAAACCATCGTCCCACCAATGCGTAGCATGTTCATGCCGGCTGCGTGAGCCTGCCGTACCGTACTCAGCGTAGTACTTTCGTCATTGAGAGAAACGATGTCAGTGGGCGTCCAACACGCGCCACGGCAGCGCACTTCCACGTCATTGACGAGTAACGTGAAGCGACCCGCGCTTTGGTCGAGGCGAATGTTGCGGAATGCGACCGAGTCGAAGTCGAGTTGCTGATTTCCGGCCGAGGTTTTCATGGTTACCCGCACCTGGTAACGCGGCTGGGATCCGTGGCTATGGGGCCACCAACGCGCGGCGTCGGGCACCTCCAGCTCGGCCTCTAGAGTGAGGCCGCCCTGCTCGGTTACCTTCAGCTCACATGAGCAGGGCCCAACGTGCAACGTGGCCGACTCAAGGCGCGCGCCGAGCAACTCGACCGTGAATCGAGCCTGCACCGAGGCGCGGCCATTCAGCACGCGCGCCTGCACCAGGGCGTGCTGAACTGCGAGACCGCGTTTGCGCACTAGGCGCACCGCTCGCCAAGGCCCGACCGCCGCCACGGGAGGCGCCCAGCCGGGGATACGCCCGAGCAGGGTGGTCCGAAACCAGCGCAACTGCTGACGTTCGATCAGACGCGTCTTGAAGCGCGGGCGCGGCCGGCGCACGGCGCACGCGGCCTCCAGCGACGAAAAGCGAATCAACAGCTCGTTCTCGGAACGGAGCAACGCCGAGACGCAAAGCTCGTGCGCACAGAACATGTTCTCCGAGCGCAGCACGTGCGTGCCGTTCAGCC
>JBDTYJ010000019.1:0-29648 GCA_040005755.1 Pseudomonadota bacterium | reverse complement strand
ACGCAGACGCTCAGAAAGCCATTTCCGAGCTCGACGGTACGGACCTCGAAGGTCGCCCGCTCCGCGTCAGCATTGCCGAAGAACGTAAACCCCGCGCCGGTGGCGGCGGTGGTGGCGGCGGCGGCGGTGGTGGTTATGGTGGTGGCGGCGGTGGCGGCGGTGGCGGTGGTCGCGGCGGCCGTGGTGGTGGCGGCGATCGCGATCGCGGCAACCGCTGGTGATCCGTCTGGTCAACTGACCAACAGGCTGCGCGACGCGCGTCTTTGCGCGTCGCGCTTGGCCCACTCACCGTGGCTGAGCCGGGCCGATCCAGTTACCACTAGCCATTGAAAGCAGAGCTCGCATGCCAGGACCCCAGAGCGCCAAGAAACGTCAACGAGAAGCAGCTCGGCAGGGCTACGCGCGCGACAAGGCGGCGAAGAAGGAAGAGCGCAAGGCCACGAAGGCCCCGCGCGCCCCCGGTGAAGAGGGTGAAGATCCGGATCTTGCTGGAATCGTCGCAGGTCCCCAGCCCAAGGCTGAGGGCGAAGAAGACTGGGTAGTTCCACCGACGGTCGCTCCTCGCTGAGCGGGAAGCAGTGGGCGTTCACGCTCGCTGAGGCTTCGAGCTGTTTGGGCCCTTGGCCCCTCAGCTACCAAATTTCGTCGACAAGCCCTGAACGGCGGCCGCCTCGCGGCGCGCCAGTGTGGGTGAACAGCGACGCACCAAGCTCGCAGTTTCGTCTGCTACTTCTCGGAGTAACGGCTGCGCGCCGCTCGCCTAGCACGCGACGGCGCGCACATACTCGGCTGCTCCGACCCCGCTCCGAGCGAAGCGCGAGTCACAAGGAGTCGGTCGCTCGCCACAGGTACCAGCTGGCGATGGTCCGGTACGGTCGCCAGCGCTTTGCCCGGGCTTCGAGCTCAGCCTTGCTCGGCATTTCGGGCGTACCGAACGCGATCGAGAAGCCCTTGCGAACCCCCAGGTCGTCGAGTGGCAAGACGTCGGGGCGGCCGAGTCGAAACATGAGCAGCATCTCGACCGTCCAGCGGCCGATGCCGCGCACCTCCGTCAGCCGCTCGATGATGGCTTCATCCGAGAGCGCTTGGAGCTGCGCCAAGCTCGGCACTTGGCCGCTTTGCGTGCGTTCTGCCAGATCCCGCAGCGCCAAGAACTTTCCGTTCGATAGGCCTGCGCCGCGCAAATCGGCCTGGCTGGCACTGAGCACTTGGGTCGCGGTGAGCGCGCCACGCGCGCGTGGGAACAACGCCCTCACCCGAGCGAAGATCGTGGCCGCGGCCTTGCCATGCAATTGCTGATACACGATTGACTCAGCCAACGCGGCAAAGACGCTGGGCGTCGTCTTGAGCTGCAGGCGACACGGCCCGATGCGATCGATCAGCGTCCGCAATTTGGGGTCCGACGCGCGCAGCGCCTGCACCGCTAGCGTGGGGTCGAAAGCGAGCTGCCCGTCGCCATCGAATAGGCCGCGCTGCGCTTGTTCGATGCCGAGCATCTTCCGCTTGGTGTCGATCCCGCCGCCCGCTGAAAACCCGCCCAGCTTGCCGCCCGCAGCGAGCACGCGATGACAGGGCACGACGATCGCAAATGGATTTTTGCCCAGCGCTTGGCCCACGGCGCGCGCCGAGCCGGGGGATCCGAGGCGTATCGCAACTTCACCGTAGGACAGCGTGGCACCTGAAGGAATACTGCGCACCAGCTCGTACACGCGCCGATGAAAGGGCGGCACGCCCGTCATATCCAAATCAATCTGGCGGAGGTCCGTGGCTTCACCGCGCAGCAACGTGATGATGCGATCGACGGCGCGTTGCACGGCCGGCGGCGGCGTGCTCTCGCTGCCTTGGGGGAGCCGCTCGGCGAGGTGAGCGCGAGTTTCGCTCACGCGTGCTTCGGGGAGCCGCACAGCGCACACGCCCCGCTCGTTCCAGGCGATCCCGCAACGCCCAACGGCTGTGTCGAACAAAGCAAATCCAGGTGTCGTCATGATGTCCTCTCTCGCGAGCGGCCACCGAAGTTTGTGACCGGCGCGGACTTACGGCAAACTCATTGTGCTGATTTGCCGCCCGTCGCCGCGCGCGGTTTTCGGCTGCGGTCATTGAGCTTGACCCCGCGGCTCGGCTGGCTTCTACGGGTTTTCGTGAGTCACATTCATTTCGTTGGCGGAGAAAAGGGCGGAGTCGGCAAAAGCGTGGTCGCGCGCCTGCTCGCCCAATGGTTCATCGATCGCTCGCTGCCGTTCGCCGCTGTCGATGGCGACTTGTCGCATGGCGCCTTGGTTCGCTCCTACGCGGATTACACGCACAGTGTGGATTTGAGCGATCCGACGAGCGCCGATCAAATCGCAGATCGCGCGCTCGGTGCGGATCGCCGGGTGCTCGTCGATTTACCCGCGCAGAGCCTACGCTCTCTCTCCACGTGGTTGAGTGAAGCCAACGTCTTCGCATTCGCGAAAGAAGCCGGCATTCGCATGAGCATGTGGCACGTGACCGATGGCGGTTACGCGTCGGTCGGTGAAATCGAGCGGGCGTTGGACTTGTTCGGCGACCAGTTTGAACACAAGGTCGTGAAGAACCTGGGTCGCTCCAAGAACTTCAGCCAGTTCGAGGATTCACCCGCGCGCCGCCACCTGGACGTGCTCGGCGGCAAGATAATGGAGCTGCCCGAGCTGGACGCATCCGCCATGTACAAGGTCGACCGTCTCGGCAAAAGCTTCTGGGGCGCAGTGCACAGCAGCGAGCCCGAAGGGCTGAAGCCGCTGGAACGCCAACGCGTGCGGCTCTGGCTCGAGCGCAGCTATAAACAGCTCGAAACCTTGGACGACGCGCTGTAACCCAGCGCGCCGCGTCACTCCGCTCAGCCCTCGCCGGCGAGCCAGCGCTGCAGCCCGGAAAGCACGAACCCCGCTTGCTCTTGCGACGCGCCCACGAGTAGCAGCGTGCGGTGTTGGTCTTTGTCTTGCACCACGAGCGCGCGCTGAAATAGGTACAGCGCACCAGCGCGACCCATGCTCACGCTGTCGATGCCGAAGCGCGGCAGGGAGCGCGTGCCACCGAACCAACTCGCGCCCTCGACCACGAGCTCGCGATCGGCAATCAGGAGCGCGTTTTGCCCGGGACCGCGCAGCCAGCGCAGGAATGGCACGCCGAAAAACCAGAACACGATGAAGAGGCGATGACGCCAGGCTTGGATCAGCACAGTCACCACCAAACCCAAGAGCAGCGCCCGCGGGACGCGCAGCAGCAGCCGCGCCCCGAGCGGGATTTGCACTTGAACCCGAATGCCGCCTGCGGCGGGGTATTCGAGCTGCACTCCCGGCGGCGGGTTGACCTCAAGTTCAGGCTCGGAACCAGACGTGCTGGAGGAGGTGGGTGAAGGCAAGGCGTCGGTCACAGGAACTCGCGAGTGCTGTACCAGCCTGCCGTGCCGGCGCCAGGGAGTAGCTCAAGGGATCTTGGCCTCGGGCGCGTCCGAACGCGCGCAGCCGGCGTGGCGCGCTCGGATCAGCCGCCTCGCGCAACGGCAGGGCGTGGCTAGGAGTGGGGCGGCCGCGACCCCGCCACGCACCTCGCGCCCGCGCGCGGTTCCCGGCGAGCTCGGCTCGCTCACTCTCTGACGGTCACACTGGCCGGTCTGGGACGGTAATCGCTTCGCGGCGAAAGCTCAGCTCTGCGGAGCTGGGCTCGTGGCTTGGCCCGCGTCTTTCCAACCGCGGATGCCCGCGCGCATCACGTTCACGTCCGTGTAGCCAGCACTCGCCGCGCGCGCCGCTGCCGCGTCGGAAGCGCGGCACTGCGTGCCACCACAATAAAATACCAGCTTCTCCGTCTTGCTCGCGGGCAACGTGCTGAGCGGGTAGTCCTTGTTGCCGGTGAGCAGTACGGCGCCTGGCACCACGCCGTATTGTTTGCGTGTATCATTGTCGTTGGCGTCAAACACGCTCGCGGCCTTGTTCTTGACCAGGCTCGCGACGTCAGTGACCGTTACTTCGGGGACTGGTTTTGCAGCTTGAGTGCTGGCCGGCGCGCTGCCGGCCTGTTCATTCGGTGTGGAATGACAGGCGACCGAAAGCGCCCCGAACGCGAGACCGACCAGCGACAGCTTTACGATTCGATTGGACATGAGCGGAAGTGTACTCCGCTCGCAGCGCTGGCAAGTGCAGACTTTGTGTCGATTCGTGTTCACGCTTCGCGCACCGGAGTCAACGCGGCTTAAGCGCGCTGAGGATCAGGATCGGGAACGAGAACCAGAGCCCGCTCGGGCGCCGCTCAACGCCCACGCCCAGTGCGTTCACACCTAGGTCTTTCTCGAAGATATCGCGCATTTCCTCGCGCCCGCCGGGCTCTGGAAAAGAGGCAGCAATCAGCTCCTCGACCGCCACCTCGAGGCGATATTGCTCACGCCGATCCACGGTCAGGCCGACCGCGGAGAACAGCGCTGCTAACTGCTCGGGGCACAAGGCTGCGGCATGAGAAGGATCGCGGAGCGTTTCCAGGCGGTTGTAAGCTTCCAGCTTTTCGCGTGCGGGCGCGACGTCACACACGGTGATGGTGCCGCCCGGTCGGCACACTCGTGCCATCTCACGCAGCGTGAGCTCCGGGTCGAGCAGGTGATGAAAGCTGTAGCGGGTGAACACGCGCGAGAACGAGGCGTCTGCGTAGGGTAAACTCGTGCAGTTCCCGACGTCGAAGGCAACGTTGTGCAGGCCGCGCGCCGCCGCGCGCGTGCGCGCTTGTTCGAGCATCTCGGGCACGAGGTCCAGCCCGCGCAGCATTTTCACGCGCGGGGCCATTTCACACGCCACCAAGCCTGGGCCGCACGCCACGTCCAGCGCTTCGTCCTCGGCAGCGAGGCGTGCCGCGCGCGCGAGCAGCTCGAAGCCCTCCGCGTTCGAGTGTGCGGGCATGGCCGCGAAGGGCAAGGCTTGGCGGGAAAATTGCTCTTGAATGCGCGCCGCGTGCGCGCTCTCGCTGTGCGTCATGCGAACTCATCTAGCGACTTTCGCGCTGGCCGGCTAACGCTAGTCGGTCAATAATTAGCTCTAATCGGCCAGATGCCCATAACCACCAAGCACACGCTCACTGCCCGGCAAACGCGCGCTTTTCTCAAAGAAGCTGCGCTCACCACCACGCGCGCGCCGGCCTTCGCGTTTCGCGATAGCTTCGTCGGGCGTCGCTACGCGCCGCACACGCATCCTCGTCACCAGTTGCTGTACGCCGTTTCGGGGAGCGTCACGTTGGAGGTGGCAGAGGCCACGTACCTGCTGCCGCCTCAGCGTGTCGCGCTGATCCCCGCCGGCGTGAAGCACTTGACCAACATGGGCAAGGCCCGAACCATCTCGTTGTTTTTCGACCGTCGGCTGCTACGGGTGGGTTCGGCGGCAGTGCATGTGCTGGAAGTAACGCCGCTGCTCCGGGAAATGATTCAGTACGCGACGCGCTGGCCGCCCTCTCGTCGCGCTCGCGACGCGCTGGCGGATGCCTTCTTTCGCAGCCTAGCGCTGCTCTTGGAAGATTGGCTCAAGGCGCCGAGCTCCTATCGTTTGCCGCGTGGTCGCAGCAAGCTGGTGCGAGCAGCCATTGCTTTCACGCTCGAACATGCGGGGGCTCTGCCGCTGGCAACCGTGTGCCGGGCCGTGGGCGCGTCCGAGCGTACGTTGCGCCGGCACTTGCTTGCTGAAACCGGTCTCGGTTTCCGCGAGCTGCTCGGGCAGGCTCGTATCCTGCGTGCCATGGAGCTGCTCGCTAGCGGGGAGGTGAGTGTCACGGACGCCGCCTTGGCCGTCGGTTTCGACAGCCCGAGCGCGTTCGCCAAGAGCTTTGCGCGCGTGGCCGGCCAGTCCCCGCGCGGGTTCCGAGAGCGCGTTCGGCCGCGCAGCATCTCGGCTTGACGGCGTCGCGAAGGCCGAATCGGGGGCCAAACGTGGCAGCCTTTGGCTAGCTTTCGCGACTGGGCTAGACCCGGTGCCCCGCGTGCTGTTCGCCCTCCTCGTTGCCGTGTTTTCCGTGCTGCTCGGCGCGGCCCTCTCGTTCGTCCCCACTACGTCGCGCGCCGTGCTCGGCTACATGCGCACGTTCGCAACCCTGGCGGCCGTTTCCGTAGTCGTGACGCACCTGCTGCCCGAGGCGCTGCGCGAACTGGGGCCGCTCTCCATCGTGTTGTTCTTCGTCGGCTGGTTCACGCCGGCGCTGGCGCATTTCGTGGGTCAGCGTTCCACCCAGGGGCGGGCACCGCACGCGGTGTTGGAAGCCGGGTACTGGGGCTTGGTAGTGCACCACATCGCGGACGGCATCGGCCTCGGCACGTACACTCGCTTGCCCGCGGATCAGGGCCCGCACGTGGACGTCATCGTCGCGTTGGCCGCACACACCGTGCCGCTCATTGCGGTCGTCTCGCTCGCGTATCGCACCACATTTGGCGCGCGCGCTGCCGTATTGCGCTCGCTCGGCTTGGCTTTGGCGAGCGTGTTCGGGATTGCTCTGTCTGGCTTGGTAGCCAGCAGTACGATCGATCATTTTGCGCCCGTGATCGCTGCTGTCGCCGCGGGTCTGTTGTTGCACGTGGTCACCCACGACTTGAAGGAAGGCGCGGCAGTGACGCCGTTTGCCCGTCTGGTGGACCTATGTGTCGCCGCGCTTGGGGTGTCGATCAGCCTGTTCGGCGTGCTGCGCAGCGCTGAGCCGGCGACGCGCGCCTTCCTGTCTCAGCTGATACAGCTCACGGAACGAACTTCATTGGTGATCTTGGTCGCGCTGGCTGCGGCTGCGTTTTCGCTGCGTTTGCCCGATCGGCGCGCGAAGTTTGCGCGGGCTGTGCTGCCGGCGGGCGTGTTAGGCGCTGAAAGCGTGCTGCTCAGTCTGGCGCTGCTCGGGTTTACGGCGGCCGGGCTCAGGCTCGCGCTAACTGCTGCGGTGGTGGCATTTTGGGGACCGCAGCTCGGGCCACACGCGGAACAATATCCGTCCGCCCCCTTTCGCGCCCGAGCCAGCGAGGCGCTGGAAGCCTCTGGGCCGTGGTTGGTGCTCGGGCTGCTGGTCGGCGCGCTGTTATTGGCGGTGCCTCCGCCGGCGCAGCCTTCGTGGTCTTCGAGCTGGGTCGTGCTGTCAGCGGTGGCGCTGATGGCCAATTTGACGCCCGTCGCGGCCCCCGCGGCCGTGTTGATCGCGCTCGGCTCTCGCTCGCTCGGGTTAGCGCCAGGCGCGGTTCTACTATTCGCGACACTCGCGCCTCTGTCGGCCTATCTCGGCAACGCGCTCAAGGCACGCGTGCTCACGACTCTGGCCTGCTTAGCGATCGCGGTTCTGATTGATGGTTTCGGCTTTTCAACAACGCCGCTCGACGGCTCGCTCTCGCAAGGCGATCTTGGCCCACGCGCGGCGTTCGCACTCGCGGCCCTGCTGCTGTTTGGTATCTGGCAGCGTGGCGCCCGTCATTGGCTCGGGGCGATTGTCCCGCCGCCGCCGCACGAACACGAACACGCCCACGACGTGCACGGCCCGCACGCGCATTAGCTCGGGCAGCGCGCTCTAGTCGGGTCTGGTCGAGCCGCCGCTTCAACTCGCGCGAAGCGCTTCGTCGATTTGGCGCGTGGCTTCGAGGAGGAGTGAATTCACCGAACGCGGCGGGGCGACTGCCGATTCACTCGGGTTCTGCCGGAACCAGAAGCGGCCGTTCTTCCAGGTCAGTACCTCGCGCAGGGACTCCACCGCGTCCACGTCGTTTTCGCTGACGCGGCTGCCGACCACGGAACCGTCTTCCAACTCGAAGGCGACCAGGGAACCGTCTTCGCCCTGAACCTTGAGGCGACCGCTGCGGCGCTCGATCTCGAGCATCGCGAGCACGGTGGACAGGGACATATCGCCGATGCTGCCGCGGATCGAGGAACCGGAGATGGACGCGTCTTCGTCATCCGAGGCCTCCCGCCCCAGGGAGAAGTCACCCGTATCGTCCAGGCGTGGCGGCTGCATGGCGCGTGGCGGCTCAGTGTTTCGTGCTTTGCTCGGCGCGCGCGAGTCGCGGCGTTCGCCTTCTTCCCGATGGCTCACGCGCTCCAAGCGACGTTCGATGCGTTCCAGCGCGGTACCTAAGCTGTCGAGCGCGCCCGCGTGCGCCTCCACGCTCTCGGCGATACTTTCCACGAGCTCAGCGGTGCGTCGATCGGTGCGGCGTTCGCGCCGTGAGCGGTGCGACATGCGGCGCGCGATGACATCAATGGCGTCTTCCAGCCCCTGCAAGCGTTCGGACAAAGCATCGAAGCGGGCGCGCACATCAGCTCGGCGCTCGTTGCGGCCAGCGTCATCGGCGAGCGTGGTGCGGCGCTGCGCGGTGGGCAAAGGCGAGCCGCCGTTCAGCGGCGCGCGCTCCGGCGCGGGCCCCTCCTTTGCCGTGGCCGCGGGCGTTTCGGTTGCCACCGGCGTCGCTGTTTCGGTTGCCACCGGCGCCGCTGTTTCGGTTGCCAGCGGCGTCGCTGTTTCGGTTGCCAGCGGCGTGGGAGAATGCGGCCGTGGCATGCTGGCCTGCGCGTCGGTCGGGGGCACGCTGCCATTCGCGATCAAGTGCGAGGCTACCCAACGGCGCCAGAGCGCCGTGCGCCATTCGGTATCCAAGAAAGAAAGCGGCCCGCGACGCCCTACTGACATGGCGCGTACTTCAGCCGAAAATGCCGGCTTAAGCGAGCACCGAAATCGAAAAAGCAGCTGCGCTTTGCGAGCTCTCACGCGCGTTTCAGTATGCGCGGATAAACCGTGCTCGGCCGCGGGTTCGGCGGCCGACGCCGTTCGCGCGTCAGCGGATAAGCAAAGCGTACGGCAGCGCGACAGCCACGTGCTCTTGCTGTGCAAGTGGCGAGAAGCTGCTCACGATGGCGCGCAGTTCGATCGGGACTTGGGACATCAAGCGCGCGTTTGGAGCTGCGCTCAGGCGTTCGAATGCGGCTGCCGCGTCCGCATCACTCGCATCATCGGACACCAGTAAGCTATCGAGCAGGCTTTCGCGGCCGCCTTCCACGCTCACCGGCACGTCTGCGTCCAGCCGCGCGGCTTTTCGAGCCGCGGCAAGCGCATCAGCCAAGCCGCCCACCTCATCGATCAATCCGCGCTCCAAGCCTTGGTCCCCGCTCCAGATATGACCTTCCGCCGACATGCGCACCTTGTCGGGACTCATGTGCCGCCCTTGGGCCACGCGTGCGATGAACAAGTCGTAGATTCCCTGCATTTGCGCGCGGATGCGTTCGCGGGTCGCGTCATCCCAGGCGCTGAGCGGGGAATTGAAGGCGGCGCGCTGGGCCGCGCCGGCTTCCGGGCTCGCGGCGAACGTTTCGGCGTGAATTCCAAACTGCTCGAGCGCAGGCGCTACGTTGATCTTCCCACCGAACACGCCGATGGAACCTACGATGCTGGTTCGCTCCGCGAAGATCCGCTGGCCGGCGCAGGCGATGTAGTAACCGCCGCTGGCGGCCATGTTCCCGACGGAAACAATGACGGGCTTACGCTTTCGCAGCTCCATCATTTCATGCCAAATCAAATCGCTCGCCAAGGGCGAGCCGCCGGGCGAATCAATGCGCAGCACTACGGCTTTCACCGAGTCATCGTGTTGCATGCGGCGCAGCGTTTTGCCTAGCGCACGGGCGGTGATGCCGCCTTGCTGGAGCGGCCCACCCGGTTCCATGGTGATCGCGCCTTCCGCGGGGACCACGGCGACGTGCGGCTTGTCGGTTTTTGCGCCGCTGGATCCGGACAGCAGCCGCAACAAATCGCCGAGGCCAAGCCCGGGCCCGCTTTTCGCGCGCGGGCCAAAGCTGGCTTCAACCGCGTTGACTTTGGCGGCCTTTTTTGCCGCTTCCAGCGCCTCGCTCTCGAAGCCTATTTCGTCGACCAGGCCGCGCTCACGTGCTTCCCCCGAGCTCCACGGCCCATGCTCGAGCGCGCCCGGTAGCTTGTCGTTCTTGCGGATCTCGTTGCTCTCGTCCAACCAGGCGCCACGAATGGCAGCCAGCGTTTCAACGAGCGATGCTCGGGCTTCTTCACTCGGGCCCTCGCGAGTCAACGGCTCAGCGCCGCTCTTGAATTTGCCCATGTGCAAAAAGTCGACGTCGACTCTTAGCTTCTGGAAAATGCCGTGCAAATACACCATTTGCGCGGCGATGCCGATGGTCGACACCTCACCGGCCGGGCTCAGCCAAACCTGACTGCAACCGCGTGACGTGAGCAGCGCGCTTGCGTTGCTGAGCTCGTGAGCGTGGCAAAATACCGGCTTGTTCTTGGCGCGCAGCTTGGACAGCAAGAGTGACAGCTCTTCACTCTGCGCAAGCTCGAAGCTTGCGCCGCCGATGCGCACGAACAGACCGCGCACCTTGTCGTCGCTTGCCGCGCGCGTGATCGTGCGCACCAGCCCGGTATAGGTTTGAGAGGGGGCAGTATGGAAGAGCGCGCTCGAATCGATGGTTTCCTGAACGCCCGCGCTGAGATCCAGCTCGACTAGGCGCGGTTCGTCGTCCTTCAGCGGTTCCTTGGTCGTGCCAGCGCTGTGCCTTGGCCGCGCACTGCAGCTCGCGAGCAACATCAACGGCAACAACCAACGCGCGTGAAGTTTCATTTGGCTCCCGGAAGATCCGTGGTGTCGATGTCGGGTGGAGGCGTTGCGGGTGGCGCCATGCCTTTGGCTGCTCCGGCGTCTATCGGACCCACTACCGAGCCGACCGCGTTGCCGCTCGTCGTGTCGCCTTGCGTGATGCGGCTTGCCGCGTGCGCCGCGTACTCGGAGTTGGGCCCGGCCTGCTCGAGCAGGCGGCGATACAGCGCGAGCGCACCTTTGCGGTCGCCGGCGTCCCACTTTTGGTCCGCACTGGCCAAAATTGCAGGCAAATAGCTAGGGTTTCCTGCAAGTACACGCTCGTACATCTTGGCAGCGAGCGCCGGGTCATGGCCTGCCTTGGCGACATCCCCGAGGCCAGACAGCGCCTCGGTACTACTCGGCTGTTCGTCGAGCACAGAGTTGTACAGTTGCTCGGCGCGCGCCAAGTCCCCTTTGCGTAACGCGGCGGAGGCCTGCGTCAGCCGCGCACGAAAATCAGCCGTGGCCTCGGGTGCCGGAGAAGTATCGAGCTTCGGCAATTTCGACACGTCGACGCTCAGCGTCTTGGCTTGCGGCTCGCCGCCACCGCTAGCAGCCAGCGAGCGCTTGGCTCGGCTCAGGAACGAGCGCAGCTCCTCGAGCAGCGGATGCGGCTTGGGGCGACGGTCAATTTTGGTGAACTCGGCCTCGGCTTCCGACATCCGGCCGGCGCTAGCCAGCGAGTAGATCAGTGCGGCGCGCGCGCGACCCGGATCTCGCTCGGCGGCGGCGGCCGTGCGCAGACGATCGATCACCGAAGGCCATACCGGCCGCGGTTCGGCCAAATCGAGGGCCGCGATCACGTACGCGTTTTCCGGCACACTGGCGTTGGCACTGAGCGGGGCCAGCCATTCACGTGCTTTGTCGCCGTCTCCGCTCAGTCGCAAAGCGTCCACGCGGGCGCGCAATACCGAAGGATCCTCGGGGGCAACCGCGAAGGCGCGGTCTACGGCGGTGCGCGCCTTGCCCACGCGTCGCCCAAGTTCGCGGTACGTGGCCTGCACCAAATCATTCGAATTCGGATCGATCAAACGCAGCTTCAGCCACCAAATGTCGGCGCGCAACGTCTCCAGGCGCGCTAGCGCCGTGAGCACGGCGGGGTCCTTTTCGGCCAGAGCGGTCGCCTTGTCGAATTCCTCTTTGGCGCCTTCGAAATCGGCTTCGTCGATCAGGCGGTTGCCATCACTCAGAAACTTGGCGACGCGCGCATCACTCGATCCGAGCGCTTGCGTCGCGCCGGTCAGCTGCGCAATGTAGCGTCGCCCCACGGTCGAGCCGAGTAAGCCCAAGACGCCGATCACGACGACCCCCGCGATCCAGCGTGAGCGAGCGCTGCGCGCGTGGCTGTCCTCCGCCACGGCGCCCACGTGGAGCTCGTCGTAGGATTTGAAGCTGTCGCGAATGTTTTCCAGCTCAATGGGGGGCAAGTTGCGCGGTGACGAGACGGGAGCGCGCAAGCTGGTCGGCGCTTCGAGCGTTGAGTCGAAAGCCGCCAGGCGCGAGGAAGAAGGCGGCGAAAGCGGTGTCTCGAGCCGCGGTGTTTCCGGCGCGAGGGCGGACTCCGGCAGACGGTCCGGCGCACGCGGGGCTGCCGCGGCGGGTGGCGCGGCCGGGCTCATGGCACTCGCCGTCGAACCCGTCGGCAGCGTGGTGCGCGGCGATAACCGCGGATCGGCGGCCTGGGCCTGCGACAGCGCCCCGCCCAAAGCTTCGGCCAACGAAGCGAGTGTTGCTTCGGGCGCACGCGGCGGCGGCGCCGCTCGCGCCGCCAGTTCCGTGCTGGGCATGGGCTGGAACATTGCGACGGAAACGGGCGTCGGCGGCTGGGCCACCGCTGACATCGGGGAAACGGGCGTGGGGGCGGCGGCAGGCGAGGGGGCTCCGAGACCTTTCGGCAAGGCACTACCGCGGACGTTCGCTGGTGGCGCGACCCCGTGCAGCGTGCGCTGCGCGCGGTCGACCTCACCTTGCTTGCGCAGCGCCTGCGGCGCCTGGAAGAACGGCTCTAACTCGGCGATCGAGCCGAGCGGGCGAGGGCTTTGTTTGCCGCGCGACAGCAAGTCATTCGCGCTGACCTTCTTGTCCGCGATGCCGCGCTGAAGCTCACGCAGGGAAGTGTACACGAGCTCACGGCCGGACTCCGTGCGCACGACCCAACGCTCCGGCGCGAGGCCTTTACCTTCGCTCGGAAAAATCTTGAATTGAAAGCCGCAGTTCGTGCACTTGACCGTCGTGCCCCGTTCGGAAATCAGGGCGTCGTCGAACTCGTACTCGGTACCGCAGCGACTACAACGAACATCCATGCGTCAGTACTACTTGGTCACTCTGGCTGAGTCTGGAAGGGGGCGCTTTGCCGTCATGTCGTAACCTGGATCGGGCTTGCTTCCGCGAACAATGCTCGCAGAGTACCGGGCTAACGCGGCGGAAAACGTAGCACGCTCGCGGAGTTAGCAGCGAAAGGTTTATTCTGCCGTAGTTTCCTCGGCCTGGCGCTTTGCTCATAGCGGGCTGCTGCTCGGCCGGACTGGGAATTCACTGGCGACCAGCCTAGCTTGTGACCGGTGACCATTGCCCTCGTCATTGTCGCGGTCGTCGTCTTCCTGATTATTCGCGTTGCCGCGGCCAACCAGGGCGTTCTCGCGCTGGAGAGGAAGGGCCAGGCGGCGCGTGGCCTGGTGTTGGCGTGCGATCGCGTCAGCCTCGGGCGTACCATCAATGGGCGGCGTTTCGAGCAGTTCACGATGACCTTGGATGTCGAGCTGTACGCTGGAGGGGAACCGTACGTGTGCAGCGGGGCCTACCTCGTGCCGCGCGGACAGGTCGAACCGGTGCCCGGCGCATCGCTCGAGCTAATGGTTGATCCGAAAAACAAGAACCAGCTGCTAGTCATCGGCCCGGGCGGTTTCTCAGGCCCGTGGTTGCGAGTCGGCGTACCCAACGCTTACTGAACACAAAGGAAATTCATGGCGCAGCCTCCGTACCCGCCGAATTACGCCCCGCCGAACTACGCCGCACCCCCAACGCACGTGCGGGACCAACAAATCCCGATGCACGCCCACGAGCGCCTCACGGCGATGCGGGAGCGTCGCTTCTTCACGAGTGACCTTTCGGTCAACGAGTTCTTGTTGGTCAAGGAAGCGGGCTTCGAACCGCTCGGCCTGGTAATGGGCAGCAGCATTTACTCGATCGGAGCCCAGCAGTTTGGCCAAGCGCTTCCAGGGGAGGTGACGCCACTCACGCAAGCCTTGTATCAGTCCCGCGAGCTGGCCATGGAACGCATGGAGGCCGAGGCCGACGAGCTCGGCGCCGATGGCATCGTGGCCGTGCGGCTCACCCTGAGCGTGCACGCTTGGGGCACGAATATCATCGAATTCTTGGCGATCGGCACGGCGGTTCGCTATGCAGCCCAACCTGGCGCGTACCGCACCGGAGACGGTAAGCCGTTCACGAGCGATCTCTCGGGGCAGGATTTTTGGACCATCTTGAACGCGGGGTATCGCCCGCTCGGGTTCGTGATGGGCAACTGCGTGTACTACGTCGGGCCACCCGCACAACAAGCCCAGAACGGCGAGCTTTCGGGACCCACGCAGGCGCTGTACGACGCGCGCGAGCTGGCCATGGAGCGCATGCAGTTCGAGGCGGAAGCCCTGCGTGCCGAGGGCATCGTCGGCGTCACGGTGGATGAAAGCAACCACACCTGGGGGCCGACGGTGCTCGAGTTCAGTGCAGTCGGCACGGCCGTCGTCGCGATCCGCGCCGATCACCAGATCCCGCGCCCGACGCTGGTGCTCACGGTAAACGACTGATGGCCCATCGCCCCATCGATCTTCAGGCGAGCATTGCTCGCGTCGCCAAGGGCGGAATTCCGCTGCGCGCCGAGCAACGCCTAGCGGAAGAAGCGGGCCCCCACAGCCGGTTGTTCACGAGTGACTTGTCCGTGAATGAGTTCTTGCTCGCCAAAGACGCGGGCTGTCAGCCGATTGCCCAGATCATGGGCAGCAGCATTTATCACATCGGTCAGATCCCGGATTACAAGGGGAAAACAGCTGAAATATCCGTGATCAGTGATGCTCATCGCGAGGCGCGCCGGCGCGCCTTGGCGCGCCTTTTTCAAGAAGCCGTGTTGGTCGGCGCGGACGCGGTGATCGGCGCCGCGCTGCGCGAGCGCATGATCACCATGGGCGCTCGCGGTAAAGGTGGGGATGACGGCGGTGAGGTGATCGAGTTCACCGTCGTGGGCACTGCGGTTCGCGCTCCCTTCCTCACTCACCCGCCAGGCCGACCGATCGTTACGGATCTGTCCGGTCAAGACTTATGGGCGCTGGTTCAAGAGGGCTGGGAGCCGTGCGCGTTCCTATTCGACTTCTGCAAATACCACGGTTGGCACGTGACCTCGGGTAGCGGTGGCTTCGGCGAGGTCAGCGCCGCGAACGCCGTCGTGGAAGCCGCGCGGCGGCTCGTGATGCAACGGCTCACCGAGCAAGCGCAAGCCGCCTCCGCCGAGTTCATCGTGGGCAGCGACATCAGCATCGAAGTCAAGGAGGTGCCGTGCGGGTACAAGAGCTGCAAACTGGATGACTTGGACGTCAACCTGAGCTGGTTTGGCACGGGGATCCGTCGCATTCCTGGCTTTCAGGCGCCCGTGCGCGATGTTCCGCCGCGCATGCTATCGATGATGTCGCTGAAGCGGCGTCGCGATACGTCACTCGGTGGTGAAGACGACGACGCCAGAGAAGTGGAGCGCGCCGCGGAAGAGGCCGAAGAAAATGCCCTAGAGCTGGACGAAGCAAGCGAGGTGGATGATGGTTGACGATCTTCCGGTGCACGCTCGTGAACGCCTGCAGGACATGCGGCAGAAGCAACTGTTCACGAGTGATCTCTCGGTCAGTGAGTTCTTGCTCGTAAAAGAGGCTGGCTTCGACCCGCTCGGGCTGGTGATGGGTAGCTCCATCTACCAAATCACTCCCAACATTCCGGCCCTGCCTGCCAACGCGCCCGGCTGTGAGCTCGCGGACATGACGCGCGCGCTGTATCACGCGCGCGAGCTGGCCATGAATCGCATGGAAGAGGAAGCAGACGCGCTCGGTGCCGACGGCATCGTCGGTGTGCGCTTGACGGTGAAGCTCGGCACCAATCCCGTGAAGGCTCAGTGGGACTTCTATCGGGAGTGGCAGGACTGGGCGCGCAGCGCAGGATTCCCGCGCTCCTCGACGTTGCTCGGAAACTCCTGGCAGAGCTGGCCCAACGTCGCGGCCGGCATGTGGAACCACTATTGCCGGCAGCTGGGTTGGGTGTCGGTGCCGCCACCGCCCTGGGCGCGTCCGCGCGCACAGACCGCGAATGCATTCGGCCCCAACGTGGCGGAATTTCGCGCCATTGGTTGCGCGGTCCGTCACCGCGGCGGTCACAATTACCGTAACCTGCGTGGCAAGCCGTTTCAGTCCGATCTCAACGGGCAGGATTTTTGGACCCTGATCCGCACCGGCTATCGCCCGGTCGGCTTCGTGATGGGGAACTGCGTGTACTACTGTCCGCCGCACCTGCTGCGCGCGCCAGCGGCGGACAGCATCGAGCTGGCCGCTTACACGCACGCCTTGTACGACGCGCGTGAGCTTGCCACCGAGCGGCTGCAAGACGAGGCAGAAGCCTTGCAAGCGACGGGCATTGTCGGGGTGACGTTCGCCGAGCGCGAGCACTCTTACAACAATGCGCCCTGGAACGTTGGAAACGCGGCGCTGCAGAGCGGGGAGTTGATTGAGCTGTTCGTCGTGGGCACTGCGGTGATTCCGACCGGAACGCCTGGGGATTTGGCGAAGCCCTTCCTCGTGCTGTCCGCCAACGACGACGCCGCCGCATCAGGAGAAGCAGAGTGATGGCTCGCGGTGCCACGCCCGCTTTCAGCGAGCTTTCCGTGACTGAGTTCCTCACCCTTTCGCGCGTTGGCTATTTTCCGCGCGGGGTCGTGATCGGCTCGTCCATCTTCGAAGCTGGCAATCAATACGATTGGAAAGTGGCCACTAGTGAAGTGCTCGGCCTCAGCAATTCTCTGCGCCAGGCACGCTCGCTTGCGATGTCCCGCATGCGGGCACAAGCCGCAGAGCTCGGGGCAGAGGGCGTGGTGGACGTGCGTGTGCAAGTCGAACACGACGTATGGCGCGGAGCACGGCAGGTCGCAAAATTCGTGGTGCTGGGCACCGCAATTGGCTTCGATCCCGAGCGTGCGCCGCCGGTTTTGCGCGGCGTGCCTTCGTTGCACTTGGCAGACGGCAGTCCGTTCACGAGCGATCTCACCGGGCCGGACTTCGTTGCGCTGTTACGCGCGGGCTATCGACCGATTGCCCTGGCCATGGGCGCGTGCGTGTACGGGCTCGACCCCCGGCATGCCCGTGCCTACCGTATGCGGGATGCCGAGGTCAGTGAGTACACGCAAGCCTTCTTCGACGCGCGTGAAACGGCGCTCGACCGCTTGCAACAGGACCTATTCAAAGCGCACCCTAGCGGCACGCCGGATGCGCCGGTCGGCATCGTCGGCGTTTCGGTCAGTGAGTCTGTCTACGGTGGCGGCAAGAGCGCGCCAATCGTCGAGTTCACCGCGATTGGCACCGCGGTCGCCGAGCTGCACCCGAACGATCCGCGGCGCGGCCCGCTTCACGCGCGGCCGCAGCTCGTCGTCGCCTTGGATCGCTAACGCTGCCCGGTCACTTGCCGAGTTTGGAGAGCACCCAAGCCGCGCGGGAGTTTTGATTGGCGTGCTGCGCCAGGGACTCGGTCAGCTTCTGAAACCAAACATCCAGCGGTAGCGTGGCGGTGCGCAGGGCGATCCCTCGCACGACCTTCTTATGCCGAGCCACGAACTGTTGTCCCTGACGCTCGAGCGCAAAATGATCTGGCTCAAGCGCCAGCGCGATGCCATGCACCACGTTTCCGGTCGCCTTGATCTGCGCGTGCTCGGCGAAGCCCTGACTCAAGGCGTTGGCGAGTTTTGCCACGAAGTCTTCGAGGTTCGTCAAATCAACGCCCATTCCGAGCGCGATTTGATCGGCGCCGATGGCAACTTGAATGCGTGAACCGCAATACGCGCAAGCGAACGTGCGGCCGTCCGCTTCCGGATTCATTACCGCGCCGCAGCGGTCGCACGGAACCTGCTTAATCACACTCCCAAGATACGAGCCCACAGGGCCGCAGTAAAAGCACAACTGGCAGGGCTTGCATTCACAGCCAGAAACCGCCAAACAGCGTCTGCCTCGTCGGGCCAGGTTTCCCCCGCGCGGCGGCGCTGATCGTGCCAAAACTAGCTTGCTTGCGCGTGGAACCTTGTCTCGGGCATGTTGCTTGCTAGTCTGAACCGGCAAATTGAGCTTTTACGGAGGCATGTTTCATGAAGCGACCGGTGGTCACGGCGTTGTTCTTGTGCGCGGCCGCTGCGCTCCCGGGTTGTCCCATCTACGATCACGAAGACGCCGGCTGTTATCGTGACGGCGACTGCGCTTCGAACTTCGTGTGCGACGTCGACACAGGGGAGTGTTACCAGCCGACCGCCCCGCCTCCGGCGGACAGCAGCTGCAACAGGCCTAGCGATTGCGCTGCGAATGAGACGTGCAACAAGGCCGGGCAATGCGTTTCCGGTGACTGCACGTTCAGCGGCTGTGTGAGTGGCTATGAGTGTGATTCGTCTTCCGGCGTGTGGCTCTGCCTTGCCGCCGCAGACGGCGCCGCGGGTGCGGGCGGTATGTCGGGCGCTGCGGGCGCGCCTGCTGTCGGCGCTGCAGGTGAGGCCGCCGCCGGGCAAGCGGGCGCAACTCCGTAAGCGCGCTGTACGAGCGTTACTTCACCACGCGCAGGTACGGCGGCAGCTCACGCTTCGGCTTACTGCTCTCAGCTTCAGCGCGGGCGGCCTGGGGCTTTGGCTGCGCCGCTTTCTTCGCCGGTTGAGCGGCGGGCGCGGGCGCGGGCGCCGCGGGCCGTTCGTCTCCAACTGGCGGCTTTCTGGCGTCCGTCGTGAGTTTTGACGCTGGCTTGGCTGCTGCCTTGCTGGGCGCCTTGGCCGCTGGCTTCGCCTTGCCGGTCGCCTTGGCCGCTGGCTTCGCTGCTTCCTTTGCGGCGCTGGGCTTTGCGGCTTTGCTCGCCTTGGCCGCCGCGCGTTTGCCTGCTGCTGGCCGGATGGCTTCCGGTTCCAACGCCGGTTTTTCGGCCGGCGGCGCGCTCTCATGCTCGCCGACTGAGCGCAGATGCGGGCGCGGTTTTTCGGGCGCCTTTTGGGCTTGGGCTTGGGCGGCTACTTCCGCAGGCACGTCTTCCGCCCAAACCATGGCGCGGCCGTTCTCACCGACTAAGGCGAAAATGGCGGGCCACGGGATCATGCAAAAGAACGGCGCTCGATTGAAGCTGAGCGTGCACGAGAGGCCGCTCTCATCCACATTCAGATCCGGAATGGGCACGGCCATGTTCAGGCCAACCTGGAGCACGAGCTGCGGCTGCTTTTTGAACCAAGCTGGCACTTGCACGGCGTCCGAGCGCGGGTCGAGGTGAACGTACATCGACGCCTGTTCGAGCAACGCCAGTGCGACGTCTTTCTTCGGCGGAACGCGCTGCGTCGGAGCCATGGTCAGCCCCGTTACTTAGCGCTCCCCGTCCGAAATTGCCAGCCACCGGAAAACCGAGCCTCAATCCTCCAAATCCTTGGGGCGTTCGAACCGTGTCATTTCCCCTCGCACACCCAGGGATAACTCGGAAAAATTCGAAATCGGCAGCTCGCACACCACGAGGCCGGCGGGTGGCAACGCCGTTGGCTCGCCCGTCAGCAGCAGAGCCAGCGCCTCGAGCCCCGGATTGTGGCCCACGACCATTACCCGCTCGGCGTCCACTGCCAAGCGCTTCACGGCGGTTATATAATCAGCCGGTTCGGCCAGATACAGCTCATCGAGCTCATCCAGCACGCCGCCGAACTTGGCCGCAGCCGCAACGCGACGCGCCGTGTCCTTGGCGCGCAGCGCGCTGGAGCTGATCACGTGATCGGGCACGAGATCCTCGTCACGCAGTAAATGGCCAATTAGCTCAGCGGCTCGCTTGCCCCACTTGGTGAGTGGGCGATCGCGATCCCCGCGGTCTTCCTCTTGGGCAGCTTTGCCGTGGCGCAGGATCATTAGGGTTACCATGCGGGGCTAAGATAGCGCGTTTTTCGCGGCTCGAATGCTATCGTCCATTCGGACATGGCCCCCCGCATTCTCGTGGTCGAGGACGAACCGGCGATCGCCGAGTCGGTTGCGTACGCGCTGGGGCGAGATGGCTTTTCCGTGACGGTGGCCGCGACCGCCAGCGCCGCCATCACCCTGGCGGAAGGCGCGGACCTCGTGGTGCTGGATCTGATGTTGCCGGACGGCAGCGGGTTCGATTTGATCGCCGCGTGGCGTCGCAACAAGCGCACCCCCGTGATCGTGCTGTCCAGCCGTGACGGCGAGGCGGATCGCGTGGTGGCTCTGGAAGCCGGCGCGGACGACTACGTGACCAAGCCCTTTTCGCCGCGGGAGGTTGTGGCGCGCGTGCGCGCCGTGCTCCGCCGCTCGCAAACCGAAGCTGGCGCATCCGGGGCGCCCAGCGCGCTGTCGGTGGAGGCCGCCACGCGCCGGGCGCGCGCCAATGGCTCGAGCCTGGAGCTCACGCGCGTGGAATTCGATGTGCTGGCGTGCTTGCTCGAACAGCCGGGCCGCGTGTACAGCCGCGCAGAGTTGATCACGCGCGTTTGGGGTGACGGCTTTGCGATCACCGACCGCACCATCGACTCGCACGTCAAAGCCTTGCGCAAGAAGGTCGCGGAAGCGGGCGCGGAGCCGGGCCTGATCGAAACGGTGCGTGGCGTGGGTTACCGCGTGACGGATGCGCCCAGCCCGATGAGAGATCCGTGATTCGCCTGATCGTCGTTGCGGCGGCTTCCGTCGGACTGATGCTGTTCGTCGCCTTCGTGGTGTCGCGGCTCTTGCGCACGCGCACCCGCGGCATGTCGATCCGCATGCAAATATTCTTAGCGTTGGCGGTGATCGTCGGGGCGTTTGCGTTCGGCCTCGGGTTGATGGTGATCGATCGCATCGAGGCGCGCGCCGTGCGCATCGCCTCGCAAGCAGCGGAGGATGAAGCCGCGGCCCTGGCCGGCATGATGGCCGGCGAGCTCGATCGCACGGGCGTCGGTATTGCAGACCTGGCCACGCGCTTCGAACACGAGCGTGGTCGCGGTGCCGATTTGCGGCTGATGCTCTTGGATGCGAGAGGCGTACGCCTCTTTCCAGCGCAAGCGCCCAGTGAAGAGGGCGGCGTGGTCTCGGTCGATGCGCCGATCCGTCTGCGCGGCCTGCGCGTGGGCGCGGTGCGCGTCGTCAAGCCCACCGTGGCCATGCGCAACCTGTTGGCTGATTTCGCGCCGACCGTGCTGGTGATTAGCCTGGTTTTGGGCGCCGCGGCGGCGCTCGCCGCAGCCTGGATTGGCCGGGCGATTGCCGCGCCCATCGAGGCGCTCAGCGTGTTCGGCGAGCGCGTGAGTTTGGGCGAGCGGCGCGCCGCGCCGCCCATTGCGCTGGGTCGTGAAGTGACGCGGCTCACGCGCGCCATCGACTCCATGCGTCGTGACTTGGAGGGCCGCCCGTTCGTCGAAACCTTCGCTTCGGACTTGTCCCACGAACTGAAAAATCCCGTGGCCGCGATTCGCGCCAGCGCGGAGGTGCTGGAAGAGAGCGCGCTCGAGGAACCGCTGGAGGCACGCCGCTTCGTGAAGCGAATTCGCGAGGCGACCGCGCGCATCGAGCGCTTGCTGAGCGAGCTCCTGAGCTTGGCCCGCATCGAGGCACGCGGCGTGGAGTCGTTTGCGCCGGTGGATTTGGCGGAGCTGACCCGTCGCGCCGTCGAGGGGCTGGGGGAAGCCGAAGGTCGCGTGCACCTGCGTGCGTCGGGTGACGCCCGCGTGCGCGGTGACGAGCAATGGTTGGTGCGCGCGCTCGCCAATCTGATCGAGAACGGCTTGACCCATGGCAGCGTCGGCTCATCGTTGAATGTGGAAGTTTCCCGCAGCGAACACTGGGTGGAGCTCAGCGTGATCAGCCACGGCTCCATTTCACGTCACGTGCGCGAGCGCTTGTTTCGTCGCTTCGTCACCACGCGCCCGGATAAAGGGGGCACGGGCCTCGGCTTGGCGATCGTGCGCGCCGTGACCGAAGCCCATGGCGGCCAAGTCGAGCTGCTGAACGCGGGCCCGCCGGAGGTGGTTTTCCACGTCAGCTTGCCACCCGCCCGTCGCAGCACGGCCCTACAAATCCTGGAAGCGGTCCAGGAGGCGCGCGAAGAATTGACCGCCACGCAGACCGCACCAGTCGAAATTGAGTAATAAAATCGGCATCTTGAGCCCCTATGTTCGCTTCTCCACGAAAGCTCCACACTCACTGGGCTCAGGGCGTGGGACAACGTAGTGACGCAGGCGCTTGGCCACCCGGCCCCAGCGCCGGCCGGCATTCCTTAAAGTTTTCAGCGCGCCTCGCCCGGTAACCCCGGCCCGGCGGAAAGAGAGTCTTGCGTGGTCAGCGGCAACAACGGGTCGAACGGCGCTTCGCTTCCCCGCCATGTGGCGATCATCATGGACGGCAACGGGCGCTGGGCGAAAGCCCGCGGTCTGGACCGCGCGGAAGGACATGCCGAGGGCGCGCGCGCGGTGCGAGAAGCGGTGGAGACCGCGACCCGCGTCGGCGTGAAGTACCTCACGCTGTACGCCTTCAGCGTCGCCAACTGGGCGCGCCCGCGACCCGAGGTGGAAGCCTTGATGCGCCTCCTGGTCGAGTTCGCGCGCCAAGAGCGGCATGAGCTGCGCCAGAACGGCATCCGCGTGAACGTGATCGGCGCCCTGGAAGATTTGCCGACCTCGACGCGTCTCGCGGTCGAAGAGCTCATGGCTTACACCCGCGATGGGGATCGCATGACGCTCACGCTCGCGCTCTCCTACGGCGGTCGCCAAGACATCGTCGAGGCCGCACGCTCGCTCGCCGTCCGCGCTCGCGCCGGCTTGGTGCTCCCGGAAGAAATCGACGAAACCTTCTTCCACCGTCAAATGACCACCCACTCACTGCCTGACGTGGATCTCTTGATTCGCACCGGCGGCGAAACCCGCGTGAGTGACTTCTTGCTCTTCGAATCGGCCTACGCGGAGCTCGTGTTCCTCCCGATCATGTGGCCCGATTTCAAGCCCGAAACCCTAACCAGCGCGCTCGCAGATTTCGGCCGCAAAGAGCGCCGCTTCGGCAAAACCTCCGAACAAGTGCAAATGCCCCAAGCCGCGTTCGACCCCGTCGATCGCATGGGCTGAGCGAGGCCGAGCTGGATCTCGAGAGGGGCGATCGCGATCCAGCAGCGCACCTCACGCTACGCTTCGTTCCCGGCTCGGGCGCGCCGCGACGCCGAAGGCTGTGACGCTCGCGGCGTAGCGCGTGACCATAAAAAAAATCAAATCGACGTTTGGCTTCAAACGTCGATTTGACGTGTTCTACCCGTCTGTTCCGCGTGACGGCGGCGCCAGCAGGCGCGCGCTACATCGAGTATTCGACGGTGTTCAGCGAGGGCACTTTGGCGGGCCAGGTCAGCTCGTGAATGCGACCTTTGAGGCATTCGGCGAGCTTCGGGTTCTTGGGAGTGGTGGTGAGATCCATCGCGACGGCTTTGCCGCGCCAGACAGCGATGCGCATGGTGAAGTGCGCCGCGCCTGGCTTGCAGGGCGCGTACAAGGCTTCGTCTTGTAAGGGCTTGCTCAGGGTTTCTTGATCCACGTTCAAACGTTCCGTGGCTTGTGCGGCCTTGATGGCTTCGTCGACCGACATGTTCTCGGTGAACGTCGGTTCGACGACTTCTTCTTTTTTCGGTGTGGCCTCAGGCTCAGGCTCGGCCGGTGTCGCGCTTGGCGCAGGCGTGGCGGCGGCTTCTGGCGGTGGAGTGGTGGCGGGGCTTTCCGCGGGCGGCGTCGAGCCTCCGCAGGCTGCGGCAAGCAACACGAACGCAATGGACCAGTGGCGATAACCCCGCATCATGGGGCGGAGATTAGCACAGCACGGGCCACGCGCGGCGGATCCCGTCACCGGGCGGGCAGGCTAAACCTGGCCAGCAGCGTTGAAGTTTTCCAGCCCTGGACCGATAGCCACGCGGCCGTGGCAAGCCGTTAACCGGCGGCGCGCGCGACCTTGCCGAGCCACGTGCGTAGGATGTCGCGGCCGACGTCCAGCAGCGGCAGCTCAGTCCATTCATTCTTCTGGTGCGCCTGAGCTTGGGTGCCGGGGCCGAAGTTGACCGCGGGGATACCCAGGGCCGCGAAGCGAGCGACGTCCGTCCACGCTTGCTTGGGTTCCACGGTAACGACGCCGCTTTCTGCGAGCAACTTCACAAGCGGGTGATTGCGCAAGGGCGGAGCCGACGGCGATACGTCCGTGAACTCAAGCTCTGCTTCACCTGCTACGAGCTCGCGCACGTAGCTCTGCGCGGCCTCCGCGCTGGTGCCGGGCGCGAAGCGATGGTTGAGGTTCAGTTCGAACACATCAGGAATGATGTTCTTGCCGCGCCCGCCCTGAGCCGTGGTGGCGCTGATCACGCTGCGCCACTCCAGCTCGTCGATTTGATGCACACGCGGCACTTCCGCAGAGAGCCGCGCCAGGAAGGCGGCCGACTTTTGAATCGCGTTTTCACCTTGCCAAGGGCGCGCGCTGTGCGCAGTGCGCCCGCGAAAACGCGCGGTCGCGTGCAGCGAGCCACCGCAGCCGAGTTGCAGCTTGTTGTCGCTGGGCTCGAGCGCAACGGCCACGTTCACCCGACCGAGCTCCGGGTCTTGCTCGAGTACTGGACCGAGCTCGTTCTCCGCGAAGGGGCCTTCTTCACGGGCGTAGAACACCAGCGTGAGGTCTAGCGCGGGGCGCTCGGGCGCCTCCGCTAGCTCGAGCATCAAGGCCAAGCCGCTCTTCATGTCGGCGGCACCCGCGCCGAATAGCTTGTTGCCTTCAATGCGCGCGGGCCCCTCGTGCTCGGTGCGCACGACGTCCAAATGCCCCGCTAGCGCGACGTGTGGACCGCCGTGACCACGCGTGAGCGGTACAACGATGGATTCGCCATAACGGCGGATTGGCGCCGCGAGCTTCACGGCCTGCAGGCGCTCCGTCACGCGGTCACAGAGCTCACGCTCTTCACCGATGGGTGATTTGATTTTGCACAGCCAGAGCAGCGTTTCGGCGAGTGACATCAGACGCTTACGTTGAAGTCGCGCAATGCGGAGTTCAAGCTCGTTTTCTTGTCCGTGCTCTCTTTACGCTGACCGATGATCAACGCGCAGCCAATTTGATACTCGCCCGCGGGGAACTTCTTGGTCCGCATGCCTGGAATGACCACGCTGCGCGCGGGCACGCGGCCGCGGTATTCCACTGGTTGCGCGCCGGTCACATCGATGATCGCGGTCGACGCAGTGAGCGCCACGCCCGCGCCGATTACCGCTTCCTTTTCCACCAACATGCCTTCGACCACGATCGCGCGCGAGCCGATGAAGCAGCCATCTTCGATGATCACCGGTTGGGCTCCCGGAGGCTCAAGCACGCCACCGAGCCCGACGCCGCCGGACAAGTGGCAGTCTTTACCGACCTGCGCGCAGGAGCCAACGGTGGCCCAGGTGTCCACCATTGTGCCGGCACCGACGTACGCGCCAATGTTGACGTAGCCGGGCATCACGATCGCCCCCGACTCCACGAACGCGCCGTAACGCACCGTGCCTGGCGGCACGACACGCACTCCGGCTTTGTCCAAGTTCTTCTTGAGCGGGATCTTGTCGTAGAACTCGAAGGGACCCACCTCCATGCGCTCCATTTTGGCGATGCCGAAGTAGAGCAACACGGCCTGCTTCAACCAGGCGTGAGTGGTCCACTTGCCCGGCGCATCCTGAGTGGCCACGCGGTACTTGCCTTGATCCAAGTCGGCCAGCACTTGCAGGACGGCGGACTTGTATTCGTCTTTGGCGAGCAGCGAACGATCGGCGTAGGCGGCTTCAATCAGCGGCTGAAGGTCGGACATGCGCTCTCAATACGCGCGCCACGCGGGCGTCGCAAGGGCGCAGGGCTCGCTGCTCGAGCGCCGGCTCAACCCAGGCGCGTTCAGCCCGCTTCGTCTTTACGCTCTGCCTTCACTCGCTCGGGGAAGGTAAAGCGCAGGCTGCTGCGGGTCGCGTCCCAGGCGAGAGACACGTGCGAAACATGGGCGATCGCTTGCAGGCAGATCAAGGTCGGCTCAATCACGCCGCGCGCGATCAAGATCAGGTCATCAGCGCCCGCTACGCTCCGCCGCTCGATGCTCACTTGCTGCCCGCCCGCCGGGTTGCGCTCGACCGAAACGTGCGGTGTGCCCTCTCCGCCGCGAGCCACGAGCTCCACGCCCAGCGCGAATAGCGCGGTCACGATGCGCGGGTTCAGCTCTACCTCCGCGCCTCCTTCCACGAAGCTGAGCGTTGCCGCGATGCGCTCGCGATTCCACGAGCCGCCGCTGGGCGGCCCAGAAAAGCTTTGATGCACCAACTCCGCGAGATCCAGACGCAGTGAGCGGTTGGACACGGCATCCGCCAGCAGGTCGAGCAAGCCGCGCGCGGTGTCGAGCTCCAGCGAGAGCTGCGTGATCACTTGTTCGAGGCCGAGCCTGGATTTGGCGCTCAGCGGCTTGTCCGCGGCCGTCGCGAGCTCCCGGTCCAAAAGCGTCAAACGCGGCACGAAATACGCTTGCAGGGCGCGACTGGCGGCAGCGAGCTCGCTGTGTGCCGCGACGGCACCGAGCAAGCCCTCTACCGTCGCGCGCATCGGCGCGCAGCCCGCCGCCACGTCAGGGAGGACCGAGATCAGTGCCTTGGAGCCGACGCGAACCGAGTGCAAGAGCTCCGCGAAATTGCGCAGCGCGCTCAACGCTTCGCGCAACGTTCCACGGGCGGCGTCTAGCTCCGCGCTACCAAGCAGCTCGGTGCGGGATTCTGAGGGCGGCTTCCCGCTCGGCATGGGGCCGCCCAGGCTAGACCAGTTCAGAGCAGTTCGGCGCCTTGGAAGTAGTACGCGGTCTCGATCATGCCGTTTTCGGCAGAATCCGAACCGTGAACCGCGTTTTCGCCGACGTTCGCACCGAACTGCTTGCGGATCGTGCCTTCGGCCGCTTTTGCTGGATCCGTTGCACCAATGACGTTGCGCAAGTGCAAGACCGCGTTCTCGCGCTCCAGCGCAATCACCACCACCGGGCCGCGCGTCATGAAGGTGCATAGCTCCGCGAAAAACGGGCGTTCGCGGTGAATTGCGTAGAAGCCTTCCGCCGTTTGGCGCGAGAGCGTGGTCTGACGCAGGCCGATGATTTTGAAGCCCTCTTCCTGCACGCGTTGCAGAATTGCGCCTTGCTTACGCTTTTCGACGGCGTCCGGTTTGATGATACAGAGGGTGCGCTCGAGAGCCATTTTCGTTCTCTTTTCCTACTACGGGGCGATTTGTTCGCGCACTCATAGCAAGACGCCGAGCTTTGACAATGCCCAAGTGCGGCCGGCGGGCCTCAAACCCGCGGACTTCACGCGCTGGGCGCAGCGAAAGGCCGAGGCTACGGCGCGGCGCCGTAAACCGGCACTGGGCCGCCGCCGCCTTTGCCCGCGGCATCCGTACCGGCGCCAGCAATGCTGATGTCGCCGCCAGCCGGGGCACCATAAAATGGCACCGGCCCGCCGCCGTTGCCGCCCTGAGCAGTGCCCGCGGCACCCGCCGAGCTTGCGCCCGCCGAGCCGCTCACCCCAGGTGCACCGTAAAACGGCACGGGAGCACTCTCACCGCTGCACGCGGCCAACGCGGTGGCTGAGGCGAGCGTTGCGCCGAAAGCGAGCGTTGCCGCGCGTGATAAGCGCGTGCCCGGCAGACGCGCCTCCGGTGTGCCAGCGAGATCCAACGGCAGCGCGCAAAACGGGCACTCGGTCTCGGAAACGCGAACGTGACGACCGCACTCTGGACAGGGCACAAGCTGATTCATTCGTTCGCCTCCAAGTTCCCGCTCAGGTTCGGGTCGTTCTCGACCACGATTTCAAAGTGAGCATAGTCGAACGGCATGCCCGAGGCCACCTGGGTCTGCACCAGGCGTTCGCGCTTGCCGTTTTTGCGCATTTCGAGCGCGCGATGGTGACACAACGGATTGTTCCCGGGCTGCCCGAAGAACACATGGCTCGTCCAGGTGCAGCCCGCCATGCACTCCTCTGCGTAGTAGCAGGTACGGCAGAAACCCCACAGGTCAGCCACGGTGCGGTCACGGGTGTAGCGCAGGGGCGCCGAGCGCTCCCAGATTTCACGCAGCGAGTTGTCACGTACGTTCCCGCCCGTCCAAGCCTCCGTGGGCAGCGAGGGGCAGCCCTTGATTGCGCCGTCTGCCTCGATGCCGAGCGTACCTCTACCGGCGCCGCACGAAGCCATGTGGCCGCGCGGCATGCCGCCGCGCAGCACGCTTTCATACGGCCCAAAATAGCCGATGTTGTTACCCGGCCAGAGCCGCACGCCGAGCTCATCACAGCGCTCTTTGATGCGCGCCAGCAGTGGGAACAACTCCAGCATGTCATGCGGGCGCAGCAAAATGTCCGGCTCGTCTGCCGCGCGGCCCATGGGCACGGTGAGCGCGATCTGCCAACTGTGCACCCCGTTTTCGGCGATCAGCTCCAGAATTTCGGGCAGCTGCGGCATGCTCAAGCGATTGATCTGCGTATTGCTGGCAACGCGCATGCCGGCGGCGCGCATGTGGCGCATGGCTTGCAGCGCGGCTTGGTACGAGCCCGTCACACCGCGCAGCCGATCGTGCGTGGCCTCATTGCCGTCAATCGACACGCTCACGCTATCCATCCCCGCGGCTTTAGCTTGCTGCGCGCGCTCCGCGGTCATGCCGCGGCCCCCGGTAGTCATCGTGGGCGAGATGCCATAGCGCTTGAGCTCACGCACGATGTCCAGCCAATCATCCCGCAGGTACGCTTCCCCGCCGATCAGCGTGGTCTCGCGCACGCCGAGCTCGGCCAATTGCCGCACCAGATCCAGACACTCTGCCGTGCTGAGCTCGTCACTGCGCTCGTGCCCCGCGCGCGAACCACAGTGCCGACAAGCGAGGTCGCACTTCAGCGTGATTTCCCAGACCGCGTAAATCGGGCGCGCTGCTTCATCCACCGCGCGCACGCTAGGCGCGAGCGGCAACTGGCGGCGCGCTTGCGGCGCGCGCGGCGCAATCGGCAACTGCCGCGGCCGCGGCTTCAACATTTGCTCCGCGCGTTCGTCCGGCGTCATCGGATCGTGCTTGGCCACGAGTGAAAGGTTAGCAGGCAATGCCCCGCGCGGCTGCCTGCCTCGCCCTGTGCGCGTGGCGCGCGTTGCTCACCAGGTAAAGATGACTTTGCCGTTGCCGGCGTTCGTCGCCGCGGTGAGGAGCTGCGCGGTGGCGCCCGGAAGGATGTAAGAACCGCCACCGCCGCCACCGCCGCCGACCGTTACGCTCGGGTAGTCGCCGGCGCCGCCACCAGAATAACCGCCACCGCCGCCGCCAGTGTAGCCGGCGGCACCTCCGCCGCCAAAGCCGCCGACGCGCCCGGGGGCACACATCGTGCCCGCGCTGGCGCAGTTATTGGCGGCGCCTCCGGCACCGCCGTTGACGAAAGCCATTCCGCCACCGAGTGGCGTGCCGTAGGCGGCGGCTCCTACGGTCGATGCGCCGTTTCCGCTCAAGCCGCCTCCGCCAGCGCCGCCATGGTAACCAGTAACGGGGCAGGCGGCGCCGCCCCCGCCCGCCGTGCCGCCTGCGTCTTGGCCGCCCGCGGCGGCGGCGCCAGCGTTGGTCGTGACGCCGCCCACTCCAGCTCCAGCGTTACCCGGCCATCCGCCTCCGCCTCCGCCTCCGCCGGCAACAACGAGCGGTGAGTTGGTGCTTGTGGTCACGAACGTGCCGCCGCCGCCGGTGCCGCCTGCCTGTGAATCCTGCGCGTTTGGCGTAACGAGAAAAGCAGTCCCCGCGC
>JBDTYJ010000018.1:0-29824 GCA_040005755.1 Pseudomonadota bacterium | reverse complement strand
CCTTGTAGCCGCCGTACAGGCCGATCAACGTGCCCACGATGGTGGCGACGGTGCCCGCCAAAAAGCCGACGTACAGCGACGAGCGCAGCCCCGCGATGAGCAAGGACACCATGTCGACGCCGAGGTGATCGGTCCCGAGCCAATGGGCGCCCGAGGGCGGGGTAAAGGCCAGGCCGACTCGCGTGTTCACATCCATCTGCGTGAACAGAGGACCGAACAAAGCGAGCAGCAGCGTGACCAAAAACAGGCCCATCCCGAACACGAACGACGGACTCTTGAGCAGATTCTTGAGCAGCTTCATGTCACTTGCCCGTCTGTTGCGCAGCTTTGATGCGCGGGTCGAGGATGCCGACCAGGATATCGACCCCGAAGTTTGCGATGAGCACCGTGACCGTGACCAGCAACGTACAGCCCGTAATCAGCGGGTAGTCGTTGCCTTCAATGGCCGTCAGGATCGCCATACCCAAGCCAGGGTAGCTGAAGATCATCTCGGTAATGAGCGCGCCGCCGACCATGGTCCCGAGCGCAAGCGCGAGGCCCGTCAGCTGCGGCAGCATGGCATTACGGAACATGTAAAAAAGGATCTTGTTCTCTTTCACGCCCAGGAGCTTGGCGTACTTCACATAATCAGTGCCGAGCTCGTAGATGCACATCGAGCGCATCCCGATGGCCTGCCCGCCGACCACGATCAGAAACACCGACAGGAACGGCAGAATATAATAGTAACTCGCGCTGGCGATGAACGCGGCATTGAACGCCGGGCTCAGGCCGTCGTCGTAGCCGCCGGACGCCGGGAACCACTCGAGGCGAATGCCGAAAAAGTACACCAGCAGAATGCCGAAGCAGAACGCGGGGATGGCGCTCGTCAGCAGCGCCAACGGGTACATTACTTTGTCGAAGACGCCGCGCTTGTAAGCGGCCAGCGCGCCCAGCACATTGCCCAGTACCCACCCGAAAATGATCGTCGGCAGCTGCAGCGCGAGCGTCCAGGGCAAGGCGGTTTTGATGATTTCGCTCACTCGCTTCGGGTGCTGCAAAATAGAGCCGCCCAGGTCGCCGCGTAGGCTCATCCCGAGGTAATTGAGGAACTGCGAGCCGAGCGAAGTGCGCACGGGTTTGCCTTGCGCGTTGCGCTTGACGTGACCTGCGGCGTCGGTTTCCACCAAACCGAACTCTTTGAGGTACGCCTCTTCCTTTTCCCGGGCCGAGGCGCTGTCCAAGCCCGCGCTCGCCTTGGCCATCATGGCGTCAACCGGGTTGGCGTCGCCGAGCCGCGGTAGGAAAAAGTTGATCGTCACGGCCACCAGGAACGTGACGAAGTACCAGCCGGCTCGGCCGAGAATGTGCGTGAGCGTGGGGTAGTTCTTCAACATCAGTTGCTCACCGGCTTGATCGCCCACAGCATGTTCGTGCCCAAACGGTCACCGGGAGTGAGCGGCGGCAAATACGGGTTTTTGGCGCTCGGCATGTTCGACCAGTGCCGAGTGCTGAACTCGTAGAACGCATCCGGTCGGTAAACCAGCGGCAGATCCGGCTGCAGCTGTAAGAACAGCACGTTCAGCTCGTTGTAGGCGGCGATCAGAGCCGCGTCGTCTTTGATGGTGGGGATGAGCGCCAAGAGCTCATCGATGCGTGGCACATAGCTAGCTGACTTGGGGTCGTTGAAGCGCCCCATGTTCTTGTACATTTTCTCGCCCAGTGGCGCGAAGTCTTGCGTCGTCATCAGGGTTTCGAAGCGTGACCACGGCTTGGAGGGGGACGGCTGGGAGCTCGGTGTGTTCATGATCAGGTCGAAATCACCCTCGAAGAGCGCCGGCCAGAACAAGCTCGCATCCACGAAGCGCTCGCGCGCGTCGATGCCGACTGAGCGCATGCTCTTCACGGCGATACGCACGATGGACTCCCAGTCGCTCCAGCCCGTGGGCGACTTCACGTACACCGTGGCGACTTTTTGTCCGTTCTTGTCGCGCGTTTCGATCAGTTCGCCGTCCGGGCCGAACACCGGCTGGTAGCCGCCTGCTTTGAGCTCGGCCTTGGCTTGCTCCGGGTCGAAAGAAGTGCCGAACTTCTTGGTGTCGGCTTCGGAGAAAAACTTCTGCTCGAGGCCGAAAGGCAGAATCAACCCGGGTTTGAGTGGCTCGCTGTAGCCGGACACGGCCAGCTCGCGAATGTCTTTGTAGTTGATGGCAAAGCCCATGGCGCGCCGCATGTGCACGTCATCCAGCGGCGGGTGCTTGTGATTGATGAGCAGCATGGGCATCGAGCTGCTGAGGAAAAACGGTTCCTGGTCCAGCCAGCTGCGCACGCCCTTTTTTGCCTTCAGCCAGATGCGCGGCACGAACGTGCTGGAGGCGTCCAAGCGGCCCTGCTGGAGCGCGATGCTGAAGTGGTCATTGCTCTTGTAGATCGGGTGAACCACGTATTTGACGACGGGCTTTTGGCCGCCGTGCAACGCTTGATTCCCCCAATAGTTGTCGTCGCGCACGACCGCGATTTTCTCGCTGCTGTAGGAGAACAGCCGGTACGGGCCAGAGCTGACCACGTCTTTGTCGAACTTGAGCTTGTTGAACTCATCCAAGCTGCCGTGTAGCTGCTGGAGCAGCGGCAGAATGACGTGTTCTGGAACGATGCGCTGTCCCTGGAGCGCATCCAGAACGACGAGCGGGTTGCGCTTCTCTTTGTTGAGCTCGAAGACCACGCGGCGTGGGTATTTGGCGCCAGCCGCGGCCTCTTTGGTGGCTTGCGAGCCGTCCTCGTTGAACGCCCGAACGGCGGTCAAATATTGCCAAATCGGCGCGACATTCAGGCTCTTGTACTTTTGCCCGAGCTCGAATGTGTACACGACGTCCCACGCCGTCACGGGCTTACCGTCGTTCCAACGGGCGGCCGGGTTCAGCGTCACCTCTACGCTGTCGTCGTGCGTGGCGTAGGATTCGCCCAGCAACGGCTCCATCTTGCCGGTCATCGAGTTGTAGAAGAGCAGGGGCTCGTACACGAGGTTCATGTTGCCCACCGGCCAATCCGGATTGCTCAGCAGCGGATTGAACGAGGCGGGTTCACCCCATTGCCAGCCGGCAACGTAGAAGGTTTCCGCGCGCGGAAAACCGTTCGCGCTGTCGTCCTGGGTGCGCCGGCAATCCGCCAAGGCCAATAACGCCGTCAGAGCCAGCGCAGTTTTCAGTGCGCGGGTTAGGCGGGGCCGCACTTCATTACGTGAAAGGTCGAGTGTTCGCGTCTCGGTCATGGGCAAATGCTTCGCGCCGCTATAGCCCGGACCGCGGCCGAACCAAAGCGCCACGAGCGCCATTCTTTGCCGTCTGGCGGCACGCGAGCCCGCGCGCCAAGCCGCAGAAAACGCCGTCGTTTTGTCGGATCGGCGGGCAGCGATTGGCTGTCTCGCGCGGGGCAGCGCCAAGTAAACCATCCTACCGATTCGGGGCTGCCGAGCTTGTGCGGGAAAGTTACGTCCTGATGAGACCCAGTCACACTCGAAGCGTGGCCTGTTTGCCTGCCTCTGTGCCGAAATCCAGCCAAAAGCAGCCTCAAATCGCCGTGGGTGCCGCGCTCTGCCTGTGTTATGTGGCTCTCGTCAGTGAGGAGGTCTTCGTGATCGATAGTCAGGCAAGTGCGTCTCGACCGAGTAATCCTCGGGCAGTCAAGCGTCGTCCCGCCAAGCAGCGCGCGGTCGCTCCCCGTGCGAGTTTTGGCCCGAACGCGCGCTGGAAGGTGCAGCTCGAGCTAGCGCCGGCCGAGATTGCCCTGGTCTACAAGCAGGGGTTGGCCCGCGGTGCTGAGGTTTGTCGACAAGGCACTCACGAGTGGCGGCCCCTGGTCACCACCCCCGAGTTGCGCGCTGCCCTGGCTGCTGGGCGGGGCCTGATCACGCTGGCGCGGCGCCCGGTGAAGAAGCCGGCGTCGGTTGCGCCTCCGCCGCCCGCCGTCGTCAAGCGTGAGCCGGCTGTCGCGCTCACGCAAACCTTCGCACCCGTCGTCATGCCCTCGAGCGCGGCTCAGGCTTCGCCACCGGCCTTCGGAACACTTCCGCCGATCCGGCCGCTTCCGCGGCTCGGAACATTTCCGCCGCTGGGCATGAAGGCCAGCGGGTTCGCCCGGTTGGTGCGTCACGCGCGCCCCGTCGAGCTGGCCCTGGTGGCAGGCGTTGCCATGCTCATCACTTGGACGGTGAGCACCGTCACGCATCGTGCTCAAGCCGCGCGCGGCGCCGCCAGCAACCGCGAGCGCGCCGCGCTGTTTGCTCCACTGACGAGCGATTCGTCGCTCAACGATGCGCCCGGTGCGCTCAGCGCCGCGAATTTCGGGCCCGGCAGCTCAATCCCGGTGGTGTCCGTCGCCGACCTGCCGGTGGAGGGGCTGCGCCCGTTACGCGCCGCGTCCCTGGCGAGCGCGGCTGCGCCGCACCTGAGTGGCATGCGTGCTGAATTGGCGCGCGCTTTGGGCAACGCCGCGCGCGCCGCGCAAAGCTGCGGAACGGGCCCCGTGAACACGCAAATCGTCGCTACTTTTGCGCCTTCTGGCGTGGCGCGCGCCATTCACTTTGGCGCCAATGCGCCGCCAGTCGCAGTGCGCTCCTGCGTGCTCAACGCGGTCGCGCGCGCGCATATTTCTCCGTTCGAAGGTGACCCGGTCACCGTCTCGAAGACGATTAGCTGGTGACGCGGTCCGTGCAGCGAGCGGTGACGTGAGCGCCCGCCGTGTTTGAATACGAAGCGGCGAGGCGCGCGGCTTGCGCCTGTCAGTTCGGGAAGGCGGCGGCTGGCGGGCTCCCGCTGGGCGGGGCTGCGCCCTCGGGAGCCGTCGTGTTAGGCGGCGTCACCGGGGAGGCCGAAGTAGGCTCCGGCGTTGGCTTGGGCGCGGCGACCTGAGCCGGTTGGGCGGCGGGCGCGGGAGGCGCGCCCTGCACCGCTGACTTCGACGGCGCGGGTAGGCTCAGTCGCTGCTCGGGGGAAAGCCACTTGCGTGAGTTCGGACAGCTACGGAAGCGACCCTCCACCGCGTCACAGCCTTCGTGCTCCAAGCGCCGCTCCACCGGCAACACCGCGGGCACGATGTCATCCCAGCGAAAGGTCAGCCCGGCGCCGAGCGTGAACACGGAGGCCCCGCCGAAGCCGCCGCCCAGCGTGGAAAGGCCCGTGTATAGATCCAGATCCGCGACTTCACCGAGATGAATCTCGCCGTTCAGTCCCGCCCGCATCGGTACACTAGCGCTCAAATCGATCGTAACGCCTTTCTTCACGGCGTCTTCGACCGCGCTTTGATTCAAGGTGACCTTGCAGTTCATCGCCACCAGCGGATCTGTCGAGCTGCACTCGGGGGACTGATTGACCACGTTGCTGCCAAGCTGAACGCCTTCCGGTCTGAACACCGTATCGAGATTCGCGCTCGGCGCGATCTCGAACCAAGGCGTGAAGGTGACGTGGCGGTCCGGCGAAAGCGGGACGCCAAAGCCCAGCACGAGCGGCAAAGTCAGGTAGTTTCGCTGCCCGCTCACGTAGGCCGTGGGTACAGCGCCGACATCGAACGCGATCGCCGCTTTCGGCACGCCATCCGACCAACGCCCGGAGACCGGAAACACGAACAACGCCACGCCGCTCGCGCCCACGCCGTGGGCCGTCGAGTCGCTTTCTTTGGAGGCGAAGTTCACATAGTGAATGCCGAATTGCGCGCTCAGCTTGCCACTCGTCGAGCTGAAGTTCGCATTGTAGCTGTACGTATTGAAAGGTCCGGCGCTGCTCGCCCCGTGCCGATAGGCGACAATCACGCTCGAGGCGCGCGTATCGTAGGTCGAAATGGCCGGGGCGTGCGTGCCCGGCAAGGCACGCGCGGGTTGCCCGAGCAAAGAAAGAACGACGGAAATGGACCCGATGAAGAGACGCTTTTGCACACCGGCAGCTACGCCCGGCGCGTGGGGATTTTTAACCCTACGTCGCGCGCCGCGGGCATGTTGCGCGCCGCCAAAGCCGGCCGTCGGGCCGCCGACGCGACGGCGGGTGGGGCGCTAAGCTCAGTTATTACGGGGAATTTTGGCGCTGCGTGTTCGCGGCACGCGGGGCACTGGCGCCCGGCCCGAGATTTCGTTAGGAGCCCATGGCTATGACCGAGCTCGCGAAACTCTCCGCCTCTGATCGCGCCGTACTCTTGCAACAACTCGAGCAGCGTTACACCGCGTTCAAGGCGCAGGGCCTCAAGTTGGACATGACCCGCGGCAAGCCGTCGTCGGAGCAGCTGGACCTCGCCTCCAAGCTCACGGTCGCGTTGGACGAGAACGACTACAAGGCCAGCGACGGCACTGACGGTCGCAACTATGGCGGCCTCGATGGCCTGCCCGAACTCAAGGCGATCTTCGCGGACATGTTGGGAGCGCCGGCCGCGCAGGTCGTCGTGGGCGGCGCTTCGAGCCTCACGATGATGCACGACACTGTCGTGCGCGCGCTGCTGCACGGCGTGCCCGGTAGCAAAGAGCCGTGGGGCCGCGGCAAAGTGAAGTTCATTTGTCCGGTGCCAGGCTACGACCGTCACTTTGCGATTTGCGAGCACCACGGCATCGAGATGGTCGCCGTCGCACTAAACGATGATGGCCCGGACATGACAGAGGTCGAGCGGCTAGTCGCGAGTGATTCCGCGATCAAGGGCATGTGGTGCGTGCCGAAGTACAGCAACCCGACCGGCACCACGTACAGTGACTCGGTCGTGAAGCGCCTTGCCAGCATGAAAACGGCCGCGCCGGATTTTCGGCTGCTATGGGATAACGCCTATGCCGTGCACGATCTGTACGCTGAGTCCGACAAACTCGCCAATATCCTCACGGCGTGCGCCGAAGCGGGTAACCCGGATCGCGCGCTGGTGTTCGGCTCCACGTCGAAAATTTCGTTTGCCGGCGCAGGCGTTGCGGCCTTGGCATCTAGCCCTGCCAACATCGTGGATGTGAAGAAGCACAGCGCGATTCAGACCATCGGCCCGGACAAGCTGAACCAGCTTCGCCACGTGCGGTTCTTCAAGGACTACGCCGGCGTGCTCGCGCACATGCAGAAGCACGCCGAGCTGTTGCGCCCCAAGTTCGAGGCCGTGGTCTCGAACTTCGAACGCGAGTTGGCCGGCAAAGGCGTGGCCACTTGGACCAAGCCGCGCGGGGGCTACTTCGTGAGCTTGGACACCCTCGACGGTTGCGCGGCGGAGGTCGTGCGTCTCGCCGATGCAGCTGGCGTCAAATTGACGGCTGCCGGGGCCACGTTCCCGGGTGGCAAGGACCCGCGCGATCGCAACATTCGTATCGCGCCGTCCATGCCGCCGCTTTCGCAAGTGAAGACCGCGATGGAAGTAGTCACGGTGTGCGTGCTGCTCGCGAGCTTGAAGAAGCTCGGTATCTAAGCCTCGTTTCGCGCCGTTTCCCGGGGACAGCTCGAGGCGGGAAATACGAAAAGGCCCTCCACGCGCGCTGCGCGTCGGAGGGCCTTTCTCTTGTTGTCGTGGGAACTACGCGGCGCGGTCAACCGCGGACTTCAAGTCGGTCCACTCCTTGTCGAGGCGACTCTTGGTTGCGTCCCAGGTGGTCGCTGAGGCGGTCTCGATCTGCTTCCAGTCGTTCGCGAAGGTCTCGCGTTGCGTGCGAATTTGGGTGAGTTGCGTGTCGAGGTCAGCCTTCTTTTTTCCGGTAGCCGTCTTCGACTTGGCCTCCAAATCCGCAATCTTCTTGTCGAGATCGACGAGCTTGGCGGTCGTGTCGTGGCGGTAATCCTCGCGCATCTTGAGGAAGTCGGCCTGCGCAGCGGCGATCTTTTGATCCGCTTCCGCTTGAGCCTTGTTGGCCTTCTGATCGGCTTCCTGATTGGCCTCGACGATCTTCTGGTTGGCCTCGACTTGCGCGTTGGTCGCTTTCTGCTGTTCGTCAGCAGCTTTGTTGCAACCGGCACCCAAAGCCAAAACCGCACCGAAACCGCAGACAATGATGGAAGAGCGAATCATTAAAGAGCCTCCTGATTAGAGTGACTGTGGGCGTAGAGCACATCCCGTGCCGAGCGCGGAGGGCTCGAAACCGCGCTGAAATCCGGGGTTGCTGCGGCTGCGCCAGTAGCAAATCGTCACATGGCGCGCTCTTGCCACGTCAGTGTAACAACCCCCGTAGCGGCGGCAGCTACGTTATAGGCAAAGGCCCAGTAAGCAGCTCTTCTTTCCGGGGCAACTCTTGCCGCAAGCTCCGCAATTTTTGGCGTCCGACCTAATGTCCACACACGAGTTCCCGCACAATGAGCTGCCGGATGGGCACGTCAGGCCGCACTGGCCGTCCTCGCAGCTTGCCCCCCCGCCGCCTGCTGCGGGCGGACACTTAGTACCGCACATCCCGCAGTTGCTCACGTCCGTCAGCAGGTCAGCGCAGCCGGCACCGCACGTCTTGAACGGGCTTTGGCATTGAGAAGTGCATTTACCGCTGTTGCATTGCGGGATCGCATGAGTCGGCGCCGTGCACGCTTTGCCACACGCGCCGCAGTTAGCGGAGTCGCTGCTGGTATCGACGCACGATGCGCCGCATGCGGTCTTGCTCCCGCAGTCCGTCTTGCAGGTACCGCTTTGGCAAAACTGGTTCGCGCCGCAGGTTTTACCGCAGCCGCCGCAGTTCTTGGAGTCCGAGCTCAGGTTCTGGCACGCGCCGGAGCAGTTGCTGTAGCCGGTGTTGCAGCTCACATCGCACTGTTTCGCCGCGCACAGCGCGACGCCGTTGGCGGGGGCAGAGCACAGGTGCCCGCACGCTCCGCAGTTGGCGGGGTCCGTATCTAGCTTTTGGCAAACACCTTTGCACAGCGCGTATCCAGTATCGCAAGTCAGCGTGCACGTCGCATTGCTGCAGCTCGCACTGGCGTGGGGCGCGCCGCTGCACATCGTGCCGCACGCCCCGCAGTTGGTCGGGTCGTTCTTGAAGTTGACGCACGCAGCCGAGCAATTCTGGGTGCCCGAGGGGCAGGTGGAGGTGCACTTGCTCCCCGCGCAAACTTGGTTCGGGCCGCACGCTTGGCCGCAACCGCCGCAGTTCAACGGGTCCATGTCGGTTTTGACGCAAGCGTTGCCGCATTGGGCGTATCCGACGTTGCAAGTAAAGTGGCACGCCCCCGCGCTGCACGAGGCGACCGCGTTGGCGGGCGCCACGCAAACGTTGTCGCACGCGCCGCAATGATTGATGCTCTGATTCGTATCGACGCACGCCGCGCCGCATTTCACGAACCCGCTGTCACAGCTGGCGTCGCAGATCGATTTCAGGCAGGTGGCGCTGCCATGCAACGGGCTCGGGCAAGGCATGTCGCAGCCGCCGCACGCGCTGGCGGTTTGAGTCGTGTCTAGGCAGGCTCCGGAGCAATTGCTGAGCGCGCCCGCGCAGGCGGCCGAGCAGCTCCCGTTCGAGCAAACCGTGCCTGCGGCGCAGGCTTGGCCGCAGCCTCCGCAGTTCGCCGGATCACTCGTCGTATCGCGACACTGATCCCCGCACAGCTTGAGCGAGCCGCAATCGAGCCCACATTTGCCGCTCGTGCAGCTCGCGCTACCGGTCGGGGGAACGGGGCAGCGTGCGCCGCAGCCGCCGCAGTTTTCTGGATCCGCGTTGAAATCAACGCATACCTTCCCGCATGCAGCGTTGCCGTCGACGCAGGCGAAGTTACACACGCCTCCCAGGCAAACGCCTGCGCCGCCGCGGGGCGCAGTGCACATGGCGCCACAGCCACCGCAATTTTTCGGATCCGTTTGGGTCCGTATGCAAGCTCCGTCGCATTTTACGGCATCGCTATCGCTGCAGTCGACCGAACCGGCGCCCGAACCGGCGCCCGAACCGGCGCCCGAATCCGTGCCCGCGTCCGGCGAGCCGAGTGGCTGAGAACCCTTGGGTACGCACGTGTTGAGGACGCAGCGATACCCGTCGCTGCACAGACCGTTCTGGTCACACGCCTTTCCTTCCAAGCTGGAGCTGATGCTGTTTTCGCAGCCCCAGCCGAGCAGGCCCAGACAGCAAAGCAGCGCGGCGTGCACCCAACGTTTGGCCATCATCAGAAGCTGTGCTCCAAACTCAATGTGCCGCCACCAGGCAGCCCCGAAATACTCGCCCGTGAGGTCGGGCTGAGCCGAGTGTTCAGCACCAACAGCGCGGTGCCCGTGAGCGCGACGGCGCTTCCGATACCGAAAAACACCCGCGCGGTACGCTGACGACTATTCATCGCATCAAGATCGCGCTCGAGGTCGAGTTGCGTGACATCTTGCTTCGCGCTGCTTTGCGCGGAGCGACGCTGAATTTCATAGATGCTTGCGATGCCGAGCAGCACCGCACCAGCGCCGAGGGTGATGTAGGGTGCCACGCCGAAACGCCGTCCGCGATTCTGAACCGGCACACTAGCTTGAATCGGCGCGGGTTGGAGTTCGACGGAGAGGTCGAGCGGGGCGGTGGCGGGTAAGCTGAATTGATTGGCCGCGTCCAAATAACCACGCAGAGTCAAGGTCGTCGTGTGCGCGCCAGGGCTTAGCTCGACCGTCAGCGGCGTAATGCCCAGCGGGTGATTGTCGATAGCGAGCGTTGCGCCGGTCGGCACGGAAAGCACGGTAACCTGTTGGATGCCCTTTTTGGCCAAGGACTGCGCGAGGGTAGCAATGTACTTTTGCACCTCCGCAGCGTTGGAAGCTTTGGGGTTCAGGCGCAAATAGTTGCGGTACCAACGCAGCGTCTGCGCGTCGTCCGCTAGCTTTTCGTAGACACGCGCAATGTTGTACGAGAGCGCAGCGCTCGGAGAAAGTGCGTCCGCCTCCAAGAACGAGCGCACCGCGTCCGCATAACGCTCGTTGCGATAAGCCTGTACGCCCTCCTCGTACTTGGCTTGGGCCGAGGTCTTGCGTTGTTGTTCGGTGGCCGCAGGCGGCGCGTCAGCGGCCAGCGAACAACGCGCGCTCGCGCACAGCAGCGAGCTTGCGAGCAGCACCGCCCCCGCGCGCGCTGCACTGCGCCGCTGGCGCCGCTGCGATTGCCGCGGCCTCACTGGTGGAGCGCTCACGGCGTGCCTCCGCGATCAGTAGGGCGCCATGAGGTCGAGGGGGCGCTCGGCAGGTTTTGTGGCTGGTACCGGCGCTGACGAGGGGAGCGGCGGCGGCGTTGCTGCGCCCGCCGGCTTGAGCCCAGTGGGAGCGCTGCGAGCGGCACTGGTTGGGTGAACGCCATGAGCTTCTGCTTTTGTTTTGGGCACGCCCTGCACGGGGCGCGCGATCGGCTGTGAAGTGGGAACTACGACGGGAGCGGCTTCGGGGGGCGGCGGAATGTCCTGAGGCAGGGGCACGGCTGCCGGCGAAGCCGACACGCGTGGTGTGCCCGGCAGCGCGGCATGTGGTCGAGGCTGCTCGTGGGCAGCGCCAGGCGCGGCCGTCGCTTGCGCGCGGTTCAAGGCGTACGCTCCCGATCCCAACAACACGCAGAGCGCCAGTACGGCCCCGGCAATGGCGCCTACCCGCCCCTGGGCGCGCGCGTGAATGCTCGCCGTAAAAGCCCCGCGTATCCGAGAGTCTTGAGTAAGGTTTGGCTGGAAGTCGTAGCTCGGGGGCCGTGAGCTCGGCGTACCCTCGGCCAACATTGCCGGATCGCTGCCGCGACCGAACCACTTCGAATCCAGGGAAGCGCCGCATGCGTCCTCACTGATCCCGTGCGAAAGGAGCCAGCCCGCGAGAGCTCGCCCCAAGGCGGTCATCGAAGGGTGCCGCTGGTTGCGATCCTTCGCGAGCCCGCGCTCTACGATTTGCCAAAGCGCGGCGTCGCCAGCGGCGTGTTCGACCAGGGACTTGGGCGTGTCTTCCAGGATTGCGCGCAGCAAAGCATTATAATTGGGCGCCGAGAAAGGGGTCACTCCGGTGACCGCTTCGTACAAAACCACGCACATTGCCCAAATGTCGCTGCTCGCATCGACGTCGTCGAGACCGCGCGCCTGCTCGGGCGACATGTAGTCCGGGCTGCCGACCACGACGCCGACCTCGGTCAATTTGTGATCGGTGTCGCGTGGGTCCGTGAGCTTGGCGATGCCGAAGTCCAAGATCTTGGGCTGAACGCGCTGGTCCTCGATCGCGAGCATCACGTTGTCCGGTTTTAGATCGCGATGCACGATGCCGCGCGCGTGCGCGAGCGCCAGCGCTTCGATCACCGGCAACAAGACTTGCACGGCGCGCGCTGCAGACAGGCGCCCCCGCGTAATTACCTTGCCCAGGGTTTCGCCCTGAAGCAGCTCCATGACGATGAATGGATCGCCGAACGCGGTCTCGCCGACGTCGTACACTCGCACGATGGCCGGGTGGCCGAGCTTTGCGGCAGCCCGCGCTTCGATTTGCAGGCGGGCGCGCAACGAGCTGCGGTCTAGGTCCGCGCGAATCAGCTTGATCGCAACTGGAAGGTCCAAGAGCTCGTTCGAGGCTCGCCAAACCGCACCCATGCCTCCCTCGCCAATGACGGCGAGCAAGCGGTACTTACCCGACAGAATTGCGCCGGGTGTGTAACGGCTCAACGGAGCCGCTAGCGCGCCGGGCGCAAACGCCAGCGTGCTTGCGTGGGCTTCGCCCGATTTCCCGTCAAGAGGCATGAGGCTTTCCTTAGCAACTTGCGGTCCAACTCGGCGACTTCCGCTCATGGTTGCGCAAACGTACAATTTTGGCGCCAGCAGGGCTTTGACAATCGGTCAGCCAGCGGATCTTTCGCCGATGCCCGCCGGACTAGTACCCGTGATACCGGGACACCATTGGCGCCAATCTGCGTCCGGCGAGTGGTGGCAGCGCGGCCTGGCGTTTGCATTTCCAGGTCACATGGCGCTAAAAACTGGTGTTCTGCCCCTGATTGGCGGCGCCGCGCTGCTCGTCGGGTTCATCGTGTTCGCGTGGCGGCGTCGCCCACCTCCGGTCGCCCAGTATTCCGACCGCGAGCCAGGGGAGGACGTCGAGCCACTTTCCTCAGGGCTGGAACGCGTGCCCGAACGGCAGGCGATCGATCTCGAGCTCGATTCCGAGTTCGAGCCCACCCTCGACCGCGACGTCGTTGCGCCACAGTCGAATGAGCATGCGTCCGAATATGCCTCGGATATCCGAGCCCTGTTCATCGCCCGAGTGACGGAGGCGCTATCGCCTTTTCCCGCGTCACCGCGCGCAGTGCACCGGGCCGGAAAGGCCAGCTGAGCCGGGCTGGCCGACGCGGGCCGCAGTCACGCCCACGTAGCAAAGGCGCCGCTCGTGCTCTCGCCAAGGAACTGTGCTCTGATTTTGGCGTGCGGCGCTGGCTCACCCTCCGCTCGTTAGTTCTTGCTGGGGCGCTCTTGCGCACGGGCGCAGCTGCTGAGGCTGGTTCGACAACAGCGGTCGCTTTCAGTCGCTTGCCGGCGATTCGCTTCACTAATGCGAGCACGGGCCAAAGCCTCGCGACGCGGCTGTACGACGACACAGGTCATGTGAGCGAGGCCGAGGCCGCGCGGCTAGATGACCTCTTGTGCGATGCGCGCGAGCCGAAGGCCCCGGCTACGATTGTGTTGGACCGTCGCACGTTGCAACTGGCGGTGCGCGCCGCGCTTCATTTCGAGAGCGATCAGGTGCTCGTCGTTTCCGCGTATCGCAAGCCTGGTCGGCGGCGCGAAGGGTTGCACGCGGTCGGCAAAGCGATCGACTTCAAACTGCCTGGGGTGAAGGCGCAGGTACTCGCGGCGTACTTGCGCACGCTGCCGCGCGTCGGGGTCGGTATCTACACGCACCCGAAAACCAGCTTCGTACACCTGGACGATCGCGAGCGCAGTTTTCATTGGCTGGATGCCTCGCCTCCTGGGCGCACGTGGCGAGAAATGAACCTGGGCGGTGGTGTTTCGCTGATCAAGCGAGATGCCGCCTACGCCAAGGCGGATGATTGGCCCGAGGGCATGCGCCCACCGCCGGACGTGGACCCGCCTGCCGCGCAATAGGCCTGGCGCGGCAGGTGGGATTGCTCTGCTCTGCCGCGCGCGCTATGAGTCCGCCTCATGCCGCCGCTGTACCTCGCGCTCAAGATGCTTCATTTCGTTGGCTTGGCGCTCGGCGTCGGTACGGGGTTCGCCATGCTCGCGTTGGGCATGTATGCGCGCGCGCTGCCTGCGGACGCGCGCTCCAAGCTCATGCTGGGGGCGGGCGGTGCGGTCTCGAAGAACGGCGGTATTGGTCTCGGACTATTGATCGTCAGCGGCCTTGGCATGTTCTTCATGCGCGGCCCGGCGAGCGTTATGGCCGCGGGTGGTCCGGCGTTTCACGCCAAGCTGACCTTGGTCGTGATCCTGAGCGGCGTGCTCGGCTACAGCCAGGTTCTGCGCAAGCGAGCGCGTGAGGCTGCGGGCGGTCCCGCGTTGGCCAAGCTGCCTCGAGTTGGCGCTGCGCTGCTGCTGCTGGGCGTTGCCATCATCATCGCTGCGGTGATTGCCTTTCAGTGAGCGCGCGTGGCATCCGCTTGCGCGGGTAACCTGGGTGATAGGCTCGGCGCCAGCCTGAGTTTGCGCAAAAATCCGTCCGGGCTGTCGACCCCAGCCGGCGCCCACGCTGCCTACACCTGGCACACGCCCGAACGGACAAAGTCGGGAAGGCCGCGGGCGAAAGATTGGCCGCGCACGGCCGTATTTCTCCAGGCTTGGTCCGATTCGCCGTCACTCCGCCCCCCAAACCCGCGCGCGCGCCGCGCGCCGAGGTGTTCGCAGCACAGCTTGCGTTGGCCCAGCTGCATCCGCGCCTCGCCCCCGTAAAGCCCGTGCCTGGCGGCTACATGCTCGACGCCGAGCTCACGCGCACGTGGTTCGAGCTGCCGGCGCGACGCGGCTTTGCCGGTTACGGGTTGGCGCGCGCGCTCCGCATCTTGCTCGACGTTCTGTCCGGCCTCGCCGCGCTACACGATACCAAGACTGAAGCAGGGACTGGGTTTGTGCATGGTGAAGTCGTACCGGCAATGCTGCGTGTCGATCGCCAGGGCTGCGGGCGGCTGATCCCACTCGCGCCTTGGCATCGGCTGGAGGCCGGAGCTCCTGCGGCAGCCGAGCGCCAAGGCCACTTGGCGCCCGAGCGATTGTTGGGCGATGCCATCGACCAACGCGCGGATGTTTTCAGTTGCGGCGTGCTGCTGTGGGAGGCGCTCGCCGGGCGTCGTCTATTCGAGGACGAATCGGTTGACGGCATCGTGACGCGGCTGATGGGCGGCAAAGTGCAATTGCCGGACTTGCCGCCGGAGCTCGCCTGGGCGGCACCGCTCAAATCAGTGGTGATGTGTGCGCTCTCAGTCGATCCCTCGCAACGCTTCAGCGACGGCGCGGAGCTCGCCGCTGCAATCGAGGAGTGTGCTCACGAGCACGTTGCCACGCATGAAGACGTGGCCGAGTTTTTCGGCGCTCGTGAACGCGCCTCCATGCTGCCGCCGGCTCTGCCCGCTCAAGCGGGTAACCACAACTCCAGCTTGTCGGCGATGGTTGCGCCGGCGCTGCCGCGCGAAAAGGGCCGAGCGAGCGAGGTGCAGCGCAGCGCAGCGGACGCGCCGCGCGCGCCTTTGTCGGAGCCGCCCTCCTCCGCGGCGACGACGTCGTCCAAGGGTCGTCGGCGGCTGTTTGCGGCGGGGCTCCTGTGCGTTTTGAGCGCTTTGGCTTGGGCCGCGTTCAACCGGCACTCGCCTACTCAACCGAGCGCCAGCGGCGCACCGAGTGGGGTAGATCTGCATCCCTTGCCAAAAGCAAGCCATGCGGCGCGCGCCACGCTGCCGCCCGCCTCGCCCGTCGTTGCTTTGGATGGCAGCGCGCCGACCGCTAGCGCTGGCACTGAAGCCGAGCCCAGCGCGCCGCGCTCGGACGCGGGCGCGGGCAAACCTCACCCCTCGGCCCACTCACTAAAACCGACTCCGCCAGGGCACCCCCGGACCTCCAAGCCCGCCCCCGCGCACGATCAAGCCGCAGATCAATACGGAATTTGACCTTGCGCTGCGCAGCGGTGCGAGGGCTCGCACGCTACGTGCGAAATGAACCGTGTCAGGGGCCTCGAATGGCTAAGTCGATCGCCCTAAGGGCTGGCGACCGCGCACAGTACGTCCGAAACATCGCCTTGGATCTTGAGCTCCGCCAGCTCATCGGCGCGCGTGGTGCCTCGATTGACGATTGCGATCGGCACGCCGAGGCGGGCGGCGGCACGCGCGAAGCGGAAGCCCGAAAAAACCATCAGGGATGAGCCGACGATGAGCAGCATGCGCGAGCCTTCAAGCGCCGACATGGCTTGCTGCACGCGCTCCTTGGGCACGCTTTCACCGAAGAAGACCACGTGCGGCTTGAGCATGCCGCCGCACGCGGCGCAGGCCACGATCTCGAAGCGCGCGTAGTCAACGTCGGCGAGCTCGGCGTCCCCGTCCGGTTTCACGGTGGCGTGCTCGCTGGCACGCGCGAACGCAGGATTGCGCGCTAGGAGCTCGGATTGAAGCGCCGCACGTGAAGTGAGGGCTTCACAACCCAAACAACGAACTTGGTCGAGCCGCCCGTGCAAATCAACGACCCCCTCGCTGCCAGCGCGGCGATGTAAACCATCCACATTTTGCGTGACCAGCAGCGAGAGCGCGCCCCTTGCTTCGAGCTCGCGAAGGGCATGATGCGCGGCGTTGGGCGCCGCATTCGACATCAGCGGATAGCCCATCAGGCTACGCGCCCAGTAGCGGCGGCGGACCGCTTCAGAGCCGACGAACTCGCGATATTGGATCGGCTGCCGCCCTTTCCAAGTGCCAGCCTCATCTCGGTATGCGGGGATGCCGGAGGCCGTGCTGACTCCGGCGCCGCTCAATACGAACACTCTTCCCGAGGCGACCCGCGCCTTCAACTCCCGGGCGCCGACGTTCGAATCGGCGAGGGCACTCAAGTTGGCCGAGGAACGGCGGGCGGCATGCCGCTGGGACGACGCACGCCGTTGTTGGTTGCAGCGCTCGAGGTAGCGGCTGGCGGCGCTGTGTTCGCGCTGGCTGCTGCGGGTGCCGCGGCTGGCGCGCTTTCCTTGGCTGCCGCCATGCCCGCGTCGATTGCCGCGAGGTCGGGGCGGGGGAAGCCGACATAGCTCGTCTTTGCGGTGTGGATCGCGAGCCGCGCGACTTCCCGCAGCACCTCCGGAGCGAGGCCACGCGACTGAAGCCCGAGCGCGGGGGCAAGGCTGAACCCGCCAACATCACGGTCGTCACTGATGCGGATGACCGTGTACGAGCCAGTAGCGACTCGTACGATGCGGTACGTGACCCCCGCCAAGTGAACCATGCCTTTGACTTTTCTTGCCATGTGTAGTGGAGCACCTCAGGAGCGCACTGGACTGTAGCTACGCCTGCGCCATTGTCGAATGGTGCCGCGGCCTCCGTGTCCGATACGTCGCAGCCGCGTGTCGTCTTTAGCAAAGAATTTGCGCGTATTTGTAGATGTACAGCGCCCTACTAGTGCGTGCTGCTGCGTGAGCCTCCGCCGAGCTGCGCGCTTGTCCCCATTTTTGCCCATCGGCCCGCGCGCTCGGGCGTCACCCGTCCGGGTGAGATCTCATGAATCTCACCAACGAATTGTGTGGGTAGGCAGGGTGCAGCGCTCCGCTGGCGCTGGAAGCGCGCCTTAGGTATTTTTCCAAGGCACGCTCCAAAGCGCACCGGCAGCGCCGCGTGCGCGCGTCAGGGCGAGCCGCTGGCGCTGGTGAGCAGCGAGGTCAGCCGCTGCGCGAACGCCGCCGGATTCTCCAGTGGTGAGCCTTCGGCGATTAACGCTTGATCGTAGAGCAGCTCGATCCACGAAGACACGTTGCCCGGATCTTCGCGATCGCGACGCTCCAAGTTCTGGATCAACGGGTGACCAGGGTTCAGCTCCAGGATGCGCTTCTGGGCGGGCATGCCCATCTGGCGGGCCATCATCAGACGCTCGATGTGCGGGGCAATGCCGCCATCCGGAACGACCAAGCAGACCGGCGAATCCGTGAGCCGAGTAGACAGGCGAACCTCACCGACTTTGCTGGCGAGCACCACCTTGAAGCGTTCTACGAGCGGCTGTGCTTGCTTCTTCTGCTCGGCCTCGGCGGCCTTTTGTTCCTCACTCAGATCTTCCTCGGCGAGATCCAGGTTCTCGTCCATGGCGGAAACGAGCGGCTTGCCCTCGAACTCTTGTAGGCTGGTGACGGCGAACGGATCCACGCCGTCCGTCATGAACAGCACCTCATAGCCGCGCTTCTTCAGCGCTTCGAGGTGCGGGCTGGAATCCAGCAACGCGCGTGACGTTCCGGTCGCGTAGTAGATGGCCTTCTGACCTTCTTTCATGCGCGAAACGTATTCCCCGAGCGTGACCAAGCCCGCTTGCGTGGAAGACTCGTAGCGGACGATTTTCGCGATGCGCTCACGGTGCTCGCTCTCGAAGTGCAGTCCTTCTTTGATCACCGCGCCGAAATCAGCCCAGAACTTAGCGAAAACCGCGGCGTCTTTGCCTGCTAGATCCTCGATCATGGCTAGGCTGTGATTCACGACCTGCTTCCGGATCACGCGCACGAGCTTGGAATCCTGCAAGATTTCCCGCGAGACGTTCAGCGGCAAATCTTCACTGTCGACCACGCCGCGCACGAAGCGCAGAAAGTTCGGCAAGAGCTCGGCGCAATCGTCCATTACGAACACGCGGCGCACGTGCAGGCGAATGCCGTGTTTCGCGGCCGGGTCATATAGGTCGAACGGCGCGCGCTTGGGCAAGAACAACAAGCCCGCGAACAGCTGCGTGCCTTCGACCTTGAAGTGGCGGTGGCCGAGCGGCGCTTCGTAATCGTGCGTCAGGTGCTTGTAAAACTCCGCATACTGCTCCTCAGTCACTTCATTCGGGGAGCGCTGCCAGAGCGCGCTGGCTTGATTGACGCGTTCGAAGGAAACCTCGCTCGGTTCGCCCTCCTTCGCCTCCTTTGGCGGCACGCCGATCTCGATGGGGTGGCCGATGTAATCCGAGTAGCGACGCACGAGCTCGCGCAGGCGCCCGATGTTTAGGAACTCTTTCTGCTCTTCCTTGATGTGGAGCACGAGCGTGGTGCCCGCTTCGGGACGCGTGGCCGGCTCGATGGTAAAGGACTCTTGCGCGTCCGAGCTCCAGCGATGCGCGGCCTCTTCACCCGCGCGGCGCGTGATCACATCCACCCGGTCAGCGACCAAGTAAGCGCTGTAAAAGCCGACGCCGAATTGCCCGATCAGCTGCAGCCCCTGGTCACTCGCCTCGCGGGCCTTGGCAATTTTGTTCAAGAACTCACGCGTGCCAGAGCGGGCAATGGTGCCCAGGTTTTGCTCCAGCTCTTCGGCGTTCATGCCGATGCCGTTGTCAGCAATGGTCAACGTGCCTTGGCCTGGGTCCGCGCTGATTTGAATTTTCAGATCGCCACCGGCGCTCAGCTCGGGGTGCGTTACGGACTCGAAACGGCGCTTGTCCAGCGCGTCAGAAGCGTTGGAGACCAGCTCACGCAAGAACACCTCTTTGTGGCTGTACAGAGAGTTGACGACCAAGTGCAGGACTTGGCTGACTTCGGCTTTGAAAGAGTGGGTGGTGGCTTCGCTCATGGTTATTCCCAGGTTACGGGCGCCAAAATGGTCCCTCCGTAGGGCCTGTCAAGTGCCAGGAAACCCCGCTCAGGAAGATGAGCGAACGCGGCCATGCTGGAAGAGCTGGCGCACTCGGCGGGCGCCCAGCTGTGCCCGCCGCCGTGAACTTGACCCCCTGGGCGCGCTTCCGCCAAAATCCCGAACATGCCTTCTGTGATCGAGCGCGCGTCCACCGGCCGCGCCAAATGCCGGGTTTGCGGGCAAGCGATCGCGCGTGGCGATGAGCGTTTTGGCGAAGCGCTACCCAATGCTTATGGGGAGGGTGAGGCCATGTTTTGGTACCATGTGCCGTGCGCGGCCTGCGCTCGGCCCGAGGCCCTGCTCCCCGTGCTCGACCAAACGTCGCTCTCGGCCAAAGAGCGCGCGCGCCTGGAGGATTTGGCTCGTGCAGGGGTCGCTCAAGGCCGCTTGTGCCGTATCTTGCGAGCTGAGCGCGCGTCTTCGGGTCGTGCGCGCTGTCGGCACTGCCGCGAGCTGATCGACCAAGCCGTGTGGCGCATCTCATTGCAGATCTTCGAAGACGGGCGCTTTACGCCCGTTGGCACCATTCACGCCAGTTGCGCGGCCGGCTATTTCGGCAGTGAACCGCCGCCCGAGCGCTTTGCCTTGCCGAACAATCAGCTCGCGCCGGACGAGTTGGCCGAGGTAACCAGCTTGATTCGTGACGGCGCCGCTCGGTCCATACAACTGAAAGGCTTGGCCAAAGCGGGCGCTGAGGAGCCCGAGGTAAAGTCCTCGCGCAAGACGTCATGAGCGGTGAAATATCCAGCGAAGCCAAGCGCATTCGGCGCAGCCCGCCTTGGCCGTGGCCACTCGTGATGCGCCTGATGCCGGCCAGTTGGCTCGAGCGCGCGGACGGTCCGCTGGGCTATGTGCTGCTCGAGCGCGGCGCCGTCACGTGAGCCACCCTCCGACAATCGCCGAGAAGCCTCGCTTGGATTGGAGCGGTCGGCTTGCCGATCCGACCTTGGAGCAGGCGTTCCGCATGGACAACTTGGAGTCGCTGCGGCGCTTCTTGAGCTTCAGCGTGGGCTTGGCCTCAGTGATGTTTCTGGCCTTCGCCGCCCACGATGCGTTGGTGGTGCCGGAGGTGAGGGCGCGCGCTTGGGCGATTCGCTTCGGCGTATTTGGACCGGCGTCGGCGCTCGCGTTGTGTGTGATCAATTCCCGATACTTGCTCTCGCTCGGCCAGCTGGTCATGCTCGCGTACGGCATTTGCGCGAGCTTTGTGGTGCTCTACATCAGCGCAATCGCTGGCGGCAGCGGCTATTTCTTGTACAGCTCGTTTGCCGTGGCCTTCGTCACGCTCGGGCCCTTCGTGGCGCGCTTGAGCGTTACCGCGCAGCTCACGTACACTCTGGCAACGCTGGTCATGTACGCGGTCTTGGACCGCTTCGTCGCGCATGCCCCGTTGCAGATCAGCCTGTCCATTTCCAGTACGTTGCTGGCGCTGGGCGGTATCGGGGCGCTCGTTGCCTACCGCTTGGACCGCCAAGCGCGCCAGAGCTTCTTGCAGCGCCGCTTGATCGACGAACAAGTTGCAGAGTTGGCCGCTGAAAAAGCACGCGCTGAAGAGCTGCTCTTGAACGTACTCCCGGCCAGCATTGCCGAACGCCTGAAGCGTGGTCAACGGCCGATCGCCGACGGCTTCCCGCGCGTTTCGGTGCTGTTCGCGGACATCGTGGGCTTCACCAAGATGTCGGAGCGAGTCACGCCGGTTGAGCTCGTCGATCGCCTCAACCGCATGTTTTCCAGCTTTGACGACTTGGCGGACAAGCTCAAGCTCGAGAAAATAAAGACCATTGGCGACGCATACATGGTGGCAGGCGGGCTACACAGCCACGAGTACGACCACGCGCACACGATCGCGGAAATGGCGCTGGGAATGCAGCGCCGAGCCTCGCGCTTCGCGGTTGAGTTTGGTGAACAACTCAGCATTCGAATCGGGATTCACACCGGGCCCGTCGTGGCCGGCGTGATCGGCAAACGCAAGTTCATTTATGATGTGTGGGGTGACACGGTGAACACCGCGAGCCGCATGGAATCCCACGGTGAGCCGGGGATGATCCACGTCACTGATGAAACGCGCGCGCTCCTGAAAGACATGTACGAGCTTGAGTCGCGCGGCGAGATCACCGTCAAAGGCAAGGGCGTGATGCGCACTTGGTTCCTCATTCGGCATTTTCCGGACGGCAACGCGGCGCAGACGCAGCTTCCTCAAAAGATCGGCACAACGAGCTGAACCGCAGCGCGCGCCCGCTTCACGGCCAGTTCCAGCGTTGAGCCCTGGCGAGCGAGCCACGCAGGCGCCGGGGCTGGCGGGCGCTGGCGGTTCGAGCGGGTCCGGCGGCTGGATGCGTTGCCGGGGCGCCACTTGCAGATCTGCCGAGGCAGCCACTGCCCGATGCTGAACCTGACCACGCCAGAGTCGCAATTTGCGCGGACAACCGGGCCCATGCTGCTGCTTCGGCGCCAAGCGGCGGACCCGCGTTCTTGAGGCTGCCCAGAAGGTCCCGTTCGAGGCCGTCAGGGTCGGTGATCATGCTGAGCAAGCGATCGGGGTCACCCATCCGTTTGCCTCCTTTGAGTTAAGAGCGGGTCCTTAAACCCGCTCTACGGCGTGTCTTCGCCAGAGCCCGCACGTTCGGCTCGCACGACCGAACTCGGGCCTTGCAGAGCTGCTCGACCGCGCTGATTGACGCCAAATCGCGAATTATTGCCACCTACAGGGGTAAGTGGGGCGCCGGCCACGAAACGATCAGAAAATCCGACCAGTGCCGGCGACCGCGCTCGCGCGCCCTGCTTTTTACGGGAATGCGCCCCAGGCCCCGGGCAGCGCGGCTTTTCCGCGTCGGCGCTCGAAATGGCGCATCTGTCGGTGTGCCCGCCCGATGAGGGTACGAGGACCGATGCTGCGGGGGGACCGCGAGCGGGCCGTCCACGGAGCTATATCGTGAAGAAATGCTGGAGTGTGGTGGGGCTCTGTAGTGTCCTTGGGCTCGTACTCCTGCCGGCCTGCAGCGCTGGCGCGGGGCCGAGCGTGGAGGTCAGCGAAGCGAGCGCGACGGAGTCGCAGCGCGAGGCGCTCGTGCCAAACGCGCTCAGCTGGTCGCAGACGAAGGCGGTGTTGCGCTTGATCGACGACATCTGTGGCGACACCTGGTGTGATGGCGACTACGACTTTGCCTTTCGCCGTTTGACCTGCAGCAACACGCTTCACACCTGTACCCTGACGCTGCAGGCCTTCCCGGTGGAAGGTGTGCCCGCGGCTCAGAAGAGCTACTGGCGCGCGTGTAAGACGTCGGGCTTCAGCGGCTTTGCATCGCTCGTGAATACGGCGCCCAACGGCTATCAGTCGTTAACGGACGCTTATTATGACGTGCTCGGCGAGTGCATTTCGCGCGTCGAGGGCAACTTGCACTGAGCGCGGGCCGCACCGGGCGGGGCTCTTTAGCGTTCGCGTTCGTCGGGGCGTTGAGCGCCGCTCAGAGCTTCGTGGCGCCGAAGGTGTCGCACGCTTGCAGGGTGCCGTTGTCGAAGCCTTTTTGGAACCAGCTCGCGCGCTCCGCGGCTGAGCCGTGCGTCCATGTCTCGGGCGTTACCGAGCCTGTGGTCTGCTTCTCGATGTGATCATCACCGACGGCGGCGGCTGCGCCGAGCGCTTCTTGGATGTCGCCCGCATCCAACAGCTGGCGTTGATTAGTGGAGCGGGCCCAGATCCCCGCGAAGCAATCCGCCTGCAACTCTAGGCGCACGCTCAGGCCCGTGGCACCCAGGCGCTGGGCCTTGCTGGCGCGGTCGACCTGCGTGGAAAGGCCGAGCTGTTTTTGCACGTGATGGCCAATCTCGTGCGCGATCACGTAGGCCTCGGCGAAATCACCCTTGATCCCGAAGCGCTGTGCCAGCTCATTGTAGAAGCCCAAGTCGATGTACACGCGCTCATCCACGGGGCAATAGAAGGGGCCGGTGCCCGCATCCCCGTTGCCGCAGCCGGTGCTGGTTTCGTCCGTGAACAAAACGAGCTTCGCATTGCGGTAGGTTTTGCCCTCTTGGGTGAACACCTTTTGCCAAGTTGCCTGCGCGTCATCCAGCACGAACGCGACGAAGTGGCGGGGAGCGTCGCTGCCACGCGCGCTGACGGCCGTATTGGCGACGTGGGAGGGCGTAGCGCTCGACCCACCCGCAAAACCACGCACGACGCTGTAACCGACGAACAGCACGATCACGACCCAGCCGTATTTGAAACGCAGCAGCAGCGGTAACAGCCCGAGCATCGAGCCGCCGGCCATGCGTGGGCCTCCGCTCTGGCCACGTTCATCGATGAGATCGTTGCTTTCGTGGTCTTGGTCGTAGCGCATGACCCAAAGAAACTGGCCCAGGGTGCCGCCTGCGTCAAAGAATAATTCCGCCATTGCTTTCGCGCAGATACCGATCCGATGCTGCCCACGTAGTCCGTGCGTATGTTTTCACGAACCGTGCTCGCCGCCCAAGGCGTGTTTTTTGCCACACTTTGTCTGGGCTCCGTGGCTCACGCGGCTGACCCCGAAGGGGCGCGCGGGCTCCTGGCGGACGTGAACCGCATCGTGGCAGGGGAGGAATCGGAGGGCTGGTTTACCGATCGCGATGCATTGCGCGAGATCGAGCCCGCCGTCTTCGAGTCCACTTGTCGCGCGACCGCGGATGCCCGCGAAGAAGTGCTGCAAACGCTGCGCGGCCGCAGCGCGGCGAAGGGTGATGCTCGCGCGTTGTTCTCCGCCGCCCACGACATGACTCCGGCGGCTCTCGAGGCGCTCAATGTCGAACGCCAGCTCAAGGCCTTCGAACTCGCGCTCGCGCGAGCGGACACCGAGTGTCCGTTTTGGATTCAACCCAAGCCCGCTTTCAAAGGCCGGCAGAGTGATCGCCAGCGCTACACGCTCAGCTTGGAGACCGCGGGCAACGTTCAGCTGCGCCGTACCCTCGGCCACTTCGCTTTCGGTGCGGGCGGGTGGGGTCGCATTTTGCCGGGCTACGGCATCAACGACACCTTTACGCTGCTGCTAGGCCCAGAGCTTGGCGGCGGCGCGATGGTGCGGCCCAACACGGGCGCGTCGCAGTTCATCATCAACTACTTTCCGGCCATTCCGGTCGTGCTACGCGTGCATCACCTCACCTGGCACTATGACTTGGAGGCCGCGCCCGTCGCGCTGTTTCAGGCCGACAACACACGGCTCAGTTACGGCTTTCGTGTGGGCGGCGGCGTGGGCTTCTCCGCCCTTCGGCGGCACAACTTTCTGCCCTGGGCCGGCGTCGCTGCAAGCTACGAGCACTATTTCGAAGGTGGCGGTCGCGCCGTTGCGGAGTTCCTGCGCGCCGACTTGCGCGTCGGCTTCATGTGGGACCCAAATTACTAACGAGCGACCCGGACTAGCTTTCTGTTTGCGTCAGCGCGATTGGCAAAATGGCCGCTTTCGTTGCGGCGCTGAGCGCGCCGTCAATCGAGCCGCCGTCCGTGCGCTCGATTACGACGCGCTCCATCAAGCGCGTCGCGCGAGCGCGCGCTTGATAGGATGAGACAACAATGCCCAGCGCGAACAATGTGCGCTGTAGCACTGCGATCACCGGCGAGCGTTGCTCGCGGGTGATTTCAATCGCCGTGAGGCGCGAGCCTTCTTGCTCGAAACGAATTTGTGGATTCTCGTGGGTCACGTTGGCCTCCCAAGGCATGGGCACCGCGCTGTGCTCTGTCAACGGTCAAGGGGGCCGATTGCGTCCCTCGAAATCGTTATTTATTTCCTGCGGAGCCCTAGGGAATAGGCGGTGGTTTTGACGTGTTCCGGTGCGGAATGGGCGACGCCTGGGTGACGCCTAGGTGATTTCGTCGCGACTCTCGGTGCTAAGGTCCGTCCATGATCAAGCACGTCGTGATGTGGAGACTTCGCGGGACATCCGCGGAGGAACGGCGCTCAAATGGTGACAAGGTGCGCGCCGCTCTAGAAGCACTGCGCGGTAACATTCCCGGCATGTCCAGCCTCGAAGTTGGGCTCGGCGTGGGCGGGGACGAGCAGCTGGCCGACGTGGTGCTGATGTCCACACACGATGATTGGGACGCGCTCAAGGCGTATCAGGTTCACCCGGCCCACGTAGAGGCTGCGCGCTTGATTGGGGAGCTGCGCATCGAGCGGCGCGTGCTCGACTTCGAGCTCCCCAATAAGTGAGTGTTACTGGGCCGTGCGTCGCGTGAAGTGCGGCTCTGCGGCGAGCGCCGCATAGTAATCCGCGATTCCCAGCGTGCCGGCCGTCAGATCCGGCACGCGCGTCGCGCCCAGACAGGCCTCCCCGGTGCCGTATGCGTACGTTGCCAGGTGTGCCGCGAAGCATTGGTAAACCACGGGCTGCTGCGCCAGGCCCTGCGCCAATGATTCTTGATCTTGGAACTGAAACAGCGCGTTGCCGTCGAGCTTGGGGACGTTACTGACCGTGTTGATGGGCAGCCCGCTTTCGGTTTCGCGATAACGCCCACCTTCATCAAAGTGTTCGAAGCCAAAACCGATGGGATCGAACAGCTTGTGACACGAGTTGCACACGGGTGACTTGGCGTGGCTATCTTCGTAGCGTTGGCGCGTGGTTTGAGCCCCGGGCGCGGGTGTCGGAATGGGGGGTACATTGGGCGGCGGGCTCGGCTTGGTGCTGCACAACAAGCGCGAAAAAACGAGCAGGCCGCGCTGCGTGGGGGAAGAGCCGTTGGGTTGCGCGCGGCTAGCCAGCACGGATCCTTGGGCCAAGATGCCGAGGCCGCGCCCGCTGCCGCGCTCGACCGGCGCGTAGTCCGCAGAGGGCGCTGGAAAGCCGTAATACGCGGCGAGCGCTTGCGATGGGTAGCTGGTGTTGGCGGTGAGCAGCTCCTTTAGGCCGCCGTGATTTTGGATCACGACTTGATCGATGAAGTGCCGGGTTTCTTCGACCATTGCGCTACGCACGGTCGCAAATTGTGCGATCCCGGAGCGCTCGATGGAAACCACGCGCGGGTAATCCAGATAGCTCTCGAAAAAATGCTGCAGCGTGGCTTTGCCTGCGTCCGTCTCGAGTAGCGCTTTGGCTTGCGCGGTCACGTCCAACTGCGTGCCGCTCTCGGCTTGGGTGAGCAGCGCGTCACTCGGCGCCGAGCCGGTGTAGGTATAAGCCAGCTCGCTCGCGAGTTCGAGCTGAGTCAAGGTCCGGGAGCCGTCACTGCCCGTGCTGCCGATTTCGCTGCGGTAGACCGCGTTGGGCGATTGAATCAGGCCCACCGTGAGCCACTTCAGCGCGGTTTTGAAATCGGACTTGCCGACGGCGCTGTCGAAGAAGGCGAGGTAGCGCGCTTGCTCGGGTGCGCTGAGCGCGCGCCGAAACAGGCGCCGGCCGTATTGGGTGAGGAACTGAGTCGCGCAGGCTCGATCCGGCGCGCTCGCGGAACAGGGCAGGAGCGTTGCCAAGGCGTTGCCCGTGACCGCAGTTGCCACGGACGTTGCGGTATCCAACAGCGCCTGCGCTAGCTGCGGGCCGACCACGGCGCCCGAGTCGTTGTCGAAGCCGAAGGAGGACAGCGAGTCGGTGGGTAAGGTGCTGGTCCAGGACCCGCTTACTTGCGGGAAAATAGCCGTGATTGTACGCGTGAACTGGTCGCGGTTGAGCAGCCGCAACACGGGCTTGCCCAGCTGCGTTTGGGTGCAAGAAGTGTTGAGCGCAACGGGTGTGGCGGCGCCGCCCGCGGCACCAGCACCACCACTAGCGCCGCCGCCGTTACCGGCACCCGCGCTGCCCATGGGGTGCGCGTTGCCGCCGCCAGTGTTCCCGGCTTGACATGCCCACAACAGCGCGACGGGCAGCACCGAAATCAAGAGCCGCTTCACGCGAGCACCTCGGTCACCGGAGCCACGGCATCTGGGAACGTGGCCGTACCCGCGCCCATGGCCTTGCACAGCGAGAGGTAGAGATCCGCAGCCGGGCGATCCGTGTCGAAGCGCACGACCTGCCCGGTTTTCAAGGCGCCGCCCGCTTTGCCGATGCTCACGAGCGGTAAATACGAGGGCACTTGCGGGTATTCGACCATGCTGCCCGTGGTGTGATCCGCGCCGTCTCCGATTTCGCTCATCCAGTAGATCAAGGTATTGTCCAGCACCTTGGTGCCCGGGGCGCTCGGGTCATCCGTGGCGGCGAGCACTTGCAGCAGGTATTGATCGAGCTGCTCCGCAAACCAGCGCTGAGCACCCGCGAACACCGCGCGCGTATTGGGATTGAAGTTATTGACCGACAGCGGCGAATTGTTTTGGGCGCCGTCTGCTTGTTGGTAGCGCGTGTGAGACAGCCCATTGTGGTGGGCCCAGCCGCCCGACGGTGCGCTCACGCTCGGTTGCGTGAAGCTGAAGTTGAAGTCACACGTGGTGTACATGGGCATCAGCGCGGCGACTTGCGCGGCGTTGCAGATCAGCGCCTGCGCCACGAGCTCCAGCTGCGCCTGCATGAGCAGGGGGAAGTTGGCTTCTTGGTAGAAGTAGTCGTTGCCGCCGCTCGAGTCGACGATTTGACCGGCGCTCGCGGCCCGCACCTTCTCGACACTCGGCAGGTTGGGTTTGGCGGTACACGTGGTGTGGCCACTCATGTTGCCGCTGCCGCTTTGAATGCCCTGAATCGCTTCCAGATGCCGCTGCAGCTTGGTCTTCTCATTCGTTAGGTCGCCGAGCGTGCCCTGTAGCGCTTGAATTTCGGTTGCCGTGAGCGCCAGCAGGTCCTTCCTAAGCTCCGCATCACTGTTCATGGGGCTGGGGGCGGGCGCGCTGCTGGCACCGAACAGCGAATCCGCCGCAATGACGGGGCTCTTTTGGGGCTCCACGGGTGTGCCGTTCCAGAACAACTTGCCGTTATCGTCAAAATTGGTGGAAAGGTGCGAGCAAGCGCCGAGGATCAGCGGTTGGGGCTCCCCCGTTTTCGTTGACACGGAAATCGGAGCGCGATGGCCCGTATTAAAGCTAAGCCCGTTTACACAGCAGAGTTTCGTTCCGAGGCATTGAACCTGCTTCGGAACAGCGACCGAACAATACGAGAGGTGGCGCTCTCCTTGGGCGTGTCGGATTGGACACTTCGAACATGGTACAAACTTTCGGAGATGTCGCGAGCTAAGAAGACCAAGGCATCGCCTAAGCCAGCTCCCGAAGGCGAAACGCAGGCCGAGAAGATTGCGCGGTTGGAGCGCGAACTGGCCGCAAGTCGGAAGGAGGTCGATTCATTGCGAGTGGATCGAGAAATCCTAAAAAAAGCGGCGGCCTTCTTCGCGAAGGAAAGCGAGTGAAGTTTGCTTTCATTCACGCGGAGAAGGCCTTCTTCGAGGTCTCGGCATTGTGCAGGAATCTGGGCGTGAGCCGCCAAGGCTACTACGCCTATTCAAAGCGTAAGCCGGGCGCGCGAGCGATTCGAGAGCAAGCTTTGCGGCAGCGAGTGAAGGCGCTGCATGCCGAGAGCCGGGGAACTTATGGGAGCCCGCGCTTGCATGCGGCTCTACGCGCTGAGGGACAACGAGTAGCAAAGCGGCGTGTCGAACGGGCTATGCGCAGCATTGGCTTGAAGGGTCGCACGCGGCGCCGTTTTCGCGTAACCACCAAGGCAAACCCAACTCACGGCGTGGTCGAAAATTCGCTCGCTCGGCAATTCAACCCGCCGGGCCCCAATCAGCGCTGGGTGACGGACATAACGTACATTTGGACGAACGAAGGGTGGTGCTATCTGGCGATTATTCTCGACCTTTTTTCCCGCGCTGTAGTGGGCTGGGCGATCGACGCAAATCTGTCGACCAGCTTGCCGCTAAGAGCGCTCGAGATGGCACTGCGGCGCCGCCATCCTGAGCCGGGCCTGATGCACCACTCGGACCGCGGCTGCCAATACACCAGTGCTGATTACCTCGCCGTCCTTCACAGCCATGGCATCACTGTCAGCATGAGCCGCCGCGCCAATTGCTGGGACAACGCGGTCGCCGAGTCCTTCTTCGCTACCCTAAAGGCAGAGCTCGTCTACGACCGCATCTGGCACACCCGTTTCGAACTCCGCGCCGCGATTTTCGAATACGTCGAGGTATTCTATAATCGCGAACGCTTACACTCTACGCTCGGCTACAAAACACCTTACGAAACCGAAACCCAATTCGCTGCCACCCAGGCAGCCTGACAGGTGTCAACGAAACCGAGGGAACTCCAG
>JBDTYJ010000017.1:0-30660 GCA_040005755.1 Pseudomonadota bacterium | reverse complement strand
GCGTTCTTCACGTACTTCGACTTCTTCAATCCGAACGTACGCTACAGCGAGTACTACCACCGGCACGAGTTTTACCACTACTACCTCGGCTCCAAGTACTTCCGCGAGATTGGCTACAACCAACTCTACGAGTGCACCGCTGTCGCGGAAATCGAGCTGGGGCGCGGCGCGGTCGTCGCCAAGCGTGAGTTGCGGGATCTGCGCGTCAATCTGATCAAGCCGGTCAAAGACACGTACGTTTTGACGGATCCCGGTCAGTGTAAAAACCGCTTTACCGCCGCGCGCTGGGAAGCCTGGAAGAAGGACGTTGACTGGTTTTATCACTCGTCCGTCGGTAGCTACTGGGACAACATGCAGAAGGACCACGGCTACAACCCGCCGCCGGTCTGGGGCATGACCGGCAAGTTCTTCGCGAGTTTCGGGCCGGCAAGCGACTCCTTGTTCTTCAAGCTATCGATGATCGACGTGGCTTTTCACGTTGCCACGGTGCTGCTCTTCTACTGGGCCTTCGGCTGGCGAGTGATGGCCGTGGCGATCGTTTTTTGGGGCTGTAATGCGCCCGCGGACTTCTATTGGACCGGCGGCGCATTCCTGCGTCAGGATTGGCTGTTCTTTTTGGTCAGCGCCTTGTGTTGCGCGCGCAAGCGGAAGTTCTTCTTGGCTGGCGGCGCACTGATGTGGTCCTCCCTGCTCCGCGTTTTCCCGATTATTTTCTTCGGCGGCTGGGCAATCATGGTCGTGTTCGAGATCGTCCGCCGCGTTCGCTTCGGCACCACCAGCGACGCGCCGGGTCCCCCCGGCAGGCTGTCGATCAAACGCGAGCCGGGCCTGCTCGGCTACCTACACCCGGACCATCGTCGGCTAATTGCCGGCGCCGTCGTGGCGTTGGGGGTGCTCGTGCCCGCCAGCATCGCGGTGTGCGGCGCGGACTCGTACAAGCAGTTCTTTGGTCACACCATCAAGGTGCACAACGCGACCCCGCTGACCAACCACATGGGTCTCGAAACCATGCTCGTCGCCAATTGGAAGGGCCGCATGCGCTTCCTCCGTGACGACAACATGGACGACCCGTTCGAGGGTTGGAAGCAAGGCCGCATCCACAACTTCCAGGTCATGAAGCCTCTGTTCTTGCTGATCTGCGCGGGCGTCTTCGCGTGGACCATGTGGGCACTGCGTCGGACGAAGTTGCTCTGGGTGGGGCTGGCGATCGGCCCGTGCCTGGTGATCTCATTCACGAACTTGACCTGTTATTACTATTCACTGTTCCTGGTGATACCGGCCATGGTGGCGGTGCGGCGCTCACTGGCTCCTGTGATCGTCGTAATCAGCGGTGTCAGCACGATCTTGAAGTACGCGCCCAGCGGCTTCTACTGGGTCGATGATCGCTTCGTGGCGCAGGCGTGGTTGTTCTACGCGCTCAGCTTGATGGCGCTGTACGCGTATTCGCGCCCGTTCAGCATGGCGCGTTTGAAGGCGTGGTGGGACGGCAAGCCCGAGCCGAAATCGCCGCCTAAGGTGCTGCCGGCTGCACCCGCGCCAGCTGCCGAATAGCAGCCAGCAGAGCGTCGACCGTTACAGGCGAATCCGGGAACGGAACTCCACCGTTCCCGGAACCGCGACTTGCATTCGATAGAGAGTGCCGTCCGCTGCGGCGTCTGCGCCAGCCGCCTTGCCGCCCGCGGTCGTCACGTACAACACGTCCAGATTGGGACCGCCAAACGCCGCTGATGAGACCGCGCTGACGGGGAACGACACGCTTTCGGCGAGTTCGGCATCGGCGGTCAGCCGAAGCAGCGCCGAGCCGCCCCAGCGCGCCGTCCATAACGACCCAGCGCTGTCCACCGTCATGCCGTCGGGAGTGCCTTCAGCCGCCGGCGCGCAGTAAAACTCACGCCGATTGTGAAGCGCGCCGGTCTCGCGCTGATAGTCCGCCACGAAAATGCGCCGCGTCGTGCTGCACGTCCAGTAGAAGCGACGCAGATCGGGCGTAAAGCCCATCCCATTCGCGCACCCGGTGCCGCGCCACAGCGGAGTGATGCTGCCGTCGAGGTCGATGCGAAACAGCCCGCCGCTGTGCTCCGTTTTGCCGATTGTTCCTGCGAAGACTCGCCCTTCAGGGTCAGCAATTACGTCGTTGAAGCGCACCATGTCCAGATCGATGCCCTCCGCCAGCACGCGGTGCTTCCCGCTCTTGCTCAGTTGCGCAATACGATCCGCCTCGAATAGCAGCAGCGAACCATCCGCCTGGAACGTGAACCCGCCAATCCTCGCGCCGGCCTGCTGGTCTTGATAAAAACACTCGTGCGCGCCGCTCTCGTGGTCGACGCGAAACAGCCGCGCGCTCTCGATGTCGGCCCAATACAACCGCCCCTCACGCTCATCCCAGAGCGGATTTTCTCCAACCTGGCAGTGATAATTGGCAACGGCCGATAGCACACTCATGCTCAGAACAAGCTGCGCACGCGCGCGATCACTTCAGCCACGCCCTGCGGAAACGGCTGCAATGCGACGTCCAGATGCGCCGGCGCGGTCTCGATGCTCGACACGGTCACCAACGGCGCGAGCATGCGCACCAGGCGTTGCGCGTTCTGGCTGCGCGCGAATTTCGGATGCTTCATCAAGTCGATCACGATGCGGTCATCCTTCGCATCCACCAAGATCGGCGGCCGCTTGGGCATGTAGGCCGCCAGGTTACCTGGTTTGCTCAAATCCAGCGCGCCCGACTTGAGTAAACCGGCGATGGGTGTGGTGGAGTTTTCGTCGGTCACTTTCAAGGAAACCTCCGCCAAGCGGATCTCTAAACACAGCTCCTGCTCGTTCGCACGCACGCGCTCCACGTACACGACCGCAGAAGCACGCACGGGCGTTCCCATGAGGTCGAGCGAGGCGGAAAGACGGACGCCCGGCGGAACGGCGTCAATCTGCACGTCTTTGGCGGCTTTCTTGCCGGCGCCTTTGATCGCAAGCCAACGCAGGGCCGCAAGCGGAACACCGAAACGCAGCGCCAACGCGTTGCGTAGCAGGCGCCAGAGCTCCTCCGGGTGATCTTTGAGGTAGCTGCCGACTGCGCCTGCGATTTCCCGTGCGTCCATTGCTTTCCGCGCGGCAGTAAGCCACAGGATTCGGTTCCGGCCAAACGCGGGATTTTTGCGGCGAGGCTGCTAGTATTATTTGATGACTAGTCACGTTCGGATCCCGCCTGCGGCGGTGCACGACGTGCTCCGTCGGCACCTGCTCGCACTCGGCTACCCCATCGTTCTCGACCTCGAGCACAGCCACGATGCGTTCGTCGTGGATGCCCTTTCCGGCGCTGAATATCTTGATTTTTCGAGCTTCTACGGCTCGAACCCGCTCGGTTACAACCACCCCGGCATGCTCGAGCCAGGCATTCAACGGCGCCTCGCGCTCGCGGCCATCAGCAAGGTCGGTAATCCGGATTTCTACACTGAGTATTTCGCGGAGTTCGTGGATACGCTTTCGCGCACCGCGGCGCCGAGCGAGCTCCCCCATTACTTTTTCGTGGAAGGCGGCGCACTCGCGGTCGAAAATGGCATGAAGGCCGCCTTCGATTGGAAGGCGCGCAAAAATCTGCAAGCCGGGCGCGCCGCGGTAGGCAGCCAAATTTTGCATTTCGAGCGAGCGTTTCACGGCCGCGCCGGCTACACGCTCAGCGTTACAAACACCGATCCAGCAAAGACCCTGCACTTCCCCAAATTCGATTGGCCGCGCATCGCAGCGCCCGCGCTCACGTTCCCGGTCGTGGTGGAGGAAGCCCATGCACGCGAGCAAGCAGCCTTAGCCGCCGTGGAACGCGCCTTCGACGAGCGAGGCCACGAAATTGCCGCTATTTTGCTGGAGCCGGTGCAGTGTGAAGGCGGGGACAACCACTTTCGCCCGGAATTCTTGGCCGGCCTGCGGCGCATCGCCAACGAGCGCGAAGCGCTGTTGATCTTCGATGAAGTGCAGACGGGCGTCGGCATCACGGGCGCGTGGTGGGCGTACCAAAAGCTGGGTGTGCAGCCGGATGTCCTGTGCTTTGCAAAAAAGATGCAGGTCGGTGGCATCCTGGTCTCGCGCCGCATCGACGAGGTCGACAGCGTCTTTTCCGTGCCCAGCCGCATCTCGAGCACTTGGGGCGGTTCACTCGTGGATATGGTCCGTGCCACGCGCATCCTTGAGATCATCGATGAAGACCAGCTGCTCGATGACGCGACCGCGCGCGGCGGCGAGCTGCGCCTCGGGCTGGAGGCGCTTGCCGAGCGCATCCCCGAGCTCAGCAATGCCCGCGGCCTGGGCGCGTTGTGCGCGATCGATTTGCCGACAACCGAGCAACGCAACCGGGTCGTCAAACAGTGCTTCGCCGAACGCCTGATTGTCTTGGCGTGCGGGACTGGCTCGCTGCGGTTTCGGCCGTTTTTATGCGTGAATTCGCAGAGCGTTGCTGAATGCTTGGCGCGCCTGGAAAGCGCCGTGAAGCACGTGCTTTCGACGTAAGGTCGCGCTCAACCGTCGCGCTTGGGGTCAGGCAGCGCAGTCTTGGCCGGTTCAGCCGGCGCGCTCACTTCATTCGTCGGCAAGCCTCGCGCGTTCAGCTCAGTGCGCACGCGATCCCCCACGGATTGCGCCAGGCGACCCAGGATGTCAGGCACCTCCTGCAATAGGGCAGCCCAGGCGCTGCTTTCGTCGCCGTCCACCGTGAGCAAATGGGCGTGACCATTCTTGCCGATGGCGATAACGGCGACCGGATCCAGCTCGACCGCGCCGCCGGCTCCGTAGCCGCCAGATTTCCCGCCGCCCTTGCCGCTTTTGGCACCTGCGCTGGCGCTGCCAGCACCAAAGGCGATCTTCAGGCGGTGCACGGGGATCACTGTGGCGTCACCGGCTTGCTGCGGCTCGCCCACGATGGTTTCGCTCTTCGAGATGCCGTGCACGCCGGACAGCAAACTGCTGACGATATCGCCGATCTTTGATTCGCTCATGTCGCCAGCGCTACCCGCTCACCGGCGCGGCGCCGCGCCGCGCTTTCGCCCTCAGCTTTAGCACGAATCGCACGACGTCGAGCGCCAGGCGACCCGGCCAGATCCGAAACTGCGCGTCCGCCTTGACGGCCACGCGATCTTCGGACTCCCAGGAAGGAACCTGATTGATCTCCCAGTGCTCCGGAAGCACCGCCGTGAACATGTACATGCCGGCCAGGATGCGACCGGTCAGCGCCACATCACGGAACGAGTACTCCAGATCCACGACCAGTGAACGTACCTGCAAGATATGCTGCTTGTGCCAAAGCGAGAGCGCGGTTTCCAGCGGGTCGAGGGAGCGGAATAGGCGTGCCACGAAGCGCTCCAGGCGTGACCAGGTGATGGGGAGCCGCGGCGGGGTCGCCGTCGCCGTCGCTTCGCCCGTGGGGCCAGGCTTCGATTCGCCGCTAATCCAGCGCGACAGCGGCACGCGCAGGAGCTGCTTGCCGAAGACGTGACAGGCCATGAACGGTGTCACCCCGGTTGCCGCGATGGCCGTCACGGCAACCGGCCCAAACCCAAAGCCGAGCGCGGCCTGCCAGGTTCCGGACGGCTCCGCGCGCCCTTGCAGATTGCTGCTCAGTGACACGGGCATGAAGGCCGCGACCAAAACACCAGCAATGAGCAGCGCACTGCTCGCGACCAAATAAACAGTCACGGAGGTCACCTGCGCGAGGGCCCTCGGATGGCTTACTTCTTGTCGCCAGAGCCGAGGCGGGGAGAAGCCGTTCCGGGCAGCGCATCCGCCACCGCTGCCGGCCCGGGGAGGATCTCAACGCCACGGCGCACGACGGCGGTCTTACCGCGATGCAGCGCGAGCAGGTGCGGCACGCCATCCTCCCCAACGACTACGAAAGCGCGCGGCTCGACGACGATGGCGCCTCCCGCGCCGCCAACCTCTGCGTCCGCGTCCTTTTCGTCATTCCCGCGCTTACTCGTCCCACCGACGTCACCGATGGCAGTGCCGAATGCGATGCTGATCTTGCTCAACGGCAGGATTTTGGCTTGCCCAGCATCACGCACCGTGCCGACGACGCCATCCGCCTTGGACACGCGACCCAGCTCGCCCAACAGTTCGGTCATCAAGCCTTTGAGATCCATGCGCAGTTGAAAGGAATCACGAGCCGCGGCGCTCGTCAAACTCGAGTCGCGCGGTCGGCGGCTCTCGGGCTAAAGTGGAAGCCGATGAGAGAACTCACCTTGGGTACCCTGCGCGCCCGCCTGTGTGGAGGAACTGACCGCGAAGGCGGCGGAACCGGACCGGTCGTCGTGCTCATGCATGGTTACGGAGCACCCGGCACCGATCTGGTCCCGCTGTGGCGCGAGCTTGCGGTGCTGCAACACGTGCGCTTTGTATTCCCGGAAGCGCCGCTGGAGCTGGGCTTTGGCGGGCGTGCGTGGTGGAACATCGACATGGCCCGTTTGCAGGACCGTCTCAGCGCCGCCAACGCTGATAGCCTCACCATGGAGGTTCCGCCTGGCAGTGAAGCGGCCCGGAGCGCCATCCTCGACCTGCTCAGCGCGCTGGAGCGAGATCACGGTGCCGCGCCCGAGCAGGTCGTTGTCGGCGGCTTCTCGCAGGGCGCAATGCTCGCGACCGACGTGGTGCTTCGCAGCACTCGTCCGTTTGGCGGGCTAGCCATCATGAGCGGGTCGATCATTGCCAAATCTGAGTGGTTGCCGCTGCTGCCAGCTCGGCGGGGTCTGCGCGTGCTACAGAGCCACGGGCGAGCGGACCAAGTTCTGCCCTTCGCGGTCGCCGAACAATTGCGTGAGGCGCTAACGAGCGCCGGCCTATCCGTCGAATTCATTCCCTTCAATGGGGGACACGCCATTCCGAGCTCAGTGCTGGACGGCCTCGCACGCCTGATTCACGCCGTCGCAGCCGACAAATCCCCATGAAACTTGCCGCCATCGACATCGGTACCAACTCGGTGCACATGGTCGTGGTCGAGGTGAACCCGGACCACGGCTTGAGCGTGATCGATCGCCAAAAAACCATGGTCCGGCTTGGACAGGGCATGTTCGGCACCATGCGCCTCAGCGAGCGCGCTTTTGCGGATGGCCTCGACGTACTACGCCGATACGTGAAGCTCGCGGAAAGCCGGGGCGTGGAAGAGGTGCTCGCTGTGGCCACCAGCGCCATGCGCGAAGCCGAAAACGGCACCGAGTTCCTCGACGCGACCTTCCGCGAGACTGGCGTATTGCCGCGCGTGATCTCGGGCACCGAGGAAGCGCGCTTGATTTTCTTGGCCGTGCGCCATGCTTTGGACCTGCAAAACGAGCGCACCTTGGTGCTCGACATCGGCGGCGGCAGCGTAGAAATTTCGCTCGGCACACAAACCACCGTGTCCATGAACGAGAGCCTGCGCTTGGGCGTGCAGCGCTTGCTCGATCACCATGGCACCTCCGCGCCGCTCAGTATGCGCGAGCTGTACGAGCTGCAAGGCTACGTGCACGGGGCTGCCGCAGAGGTGATGTCCCAAGCGCACAAGCTAGGGTTCGATCGCGTGGTCGGCACCTCAGGCACGATTCGCACGCTGGGTGAAGCTGCGCATTGTGCCAGTGGCGGCGCGCCGTTCCGCTCGCTCAACGCGCAGACCGTCAAGCGCCGCGACATTCGCGAGCTGACGCGGCGCCTGGTCGAGTTGGATCCGGCGAAGCGAGCCAAAATTGAGGGCATTGGTGAAGCGCGCGCCGACACGATCCACCTCGGCGGAGTGCTGCTCAGTGAGCTCTTGGCCATGGCCGAGGTCGAAGAGCTGACGCTGTGCGACGCCTCTCTGCGCGAGGGCGTGATTTGGGATTACTTGGAGCGCCACGGCCGAGCGCCAACGACGCATGCGCCGATCCCCGATCCGCGTCGGCGCAGCATCGTCGAGCTGGCGCGCAAATACGAACGCGACGATCCGCGCGAGCACCACATCGCTCGGCTGGTGCTCGAGTTATTCGACCAAACCTCGGAAATCCACGGTTTTGGCGGCTACGAGCGAGAGCTACTCGAATACGCTGCTTTGGTGCATGGCGTGGGTCGCCAAATTGGCTACGCCGACCGGCACCGGCACTCACGCTACATCGTGCGCAATTCCACCCTGCGGGGCTTCACAGATGAAGAAATCGATCTGCTCGGTTTGTTGGTCTTCTATCACCGGCAAGAGCGCCCGAAGAAAAGCCACGATCGACTCGCCCACTTGAGCTTCGACCAACAGCGGCTAATCAAGGTGCTTTCCGGCATGCTGCGGCTCGCCGTGGCACTGGACCGCGGTCACAGTCAGCTCGTCAAGCGCCTTCGCTGCTACGTTTTCCCGACCCAAGTGGACATCGTGATCGACGGCCCGGGGGATCTCGAGCTGGAGCTGCTGGCGGCGCGGGACAAGCTCGAGCCGCTGGCGCGCGCGCTCAAGCGTGAAGTGACCATCGATCGCATCGCGCCGTACACCACCGGCGACGGAGCGATTCGCGGTTAGCTCGCGCCTCGCTAGAGGCCACTGCCTTAGACGGTCAGCACCAGGGCTCCGCTGACCGCACCGTTGCGCAGATCGGCCAGCGCGCGATTCGCGTCTGACAGCGGGTAGGACTGCACCTCGGTGTGGATGGGCACGCGCGGCGCAAGCTCCAAGAACTCCAAACCGTCCCGCCGCGTCAGGTTGGCCACCGAACGCAGTGAACGCTCGCCCCACAACGCCTCGTAAGGAAACGAGGGAATGTCGCTCATGTGGATTCCGGCGCACACCACGGTGCCCCCCTTCCCCACCGCGCGCAGGGCGCGCGGCACGAGCGTGCCCGCCGGCGCGAAAATGATTGCCGCGTCCAACTCTTCGGGCGGAGCCAGGTCCGAGCCTCCAGCCCATACTGCGCCGATTTTTTGGGCAAATGCCTGGTTCTTCAGATCGCCGGGCCGGGTGAATGCGAACACGCGACGACCTTGAAAAGCGGCTACCTGTGCCACGATATGTGCAGCAGAGCCGAAACCGTAAAGCCCGAGGCGTTCTGCCTGACCCGTCATGCTGAGGGCGCGGTAGCCGATAAGCCCCGCGCAAAGCAGCGGCGCCGCCTGTAGATCGGAGAAGGACCCCGGCAGCGGCAAGGCAAAGCGCGGCTCTGCAACGGCGTACTCGGCGTAACCGCCGTCCACCTGATAGCCAGTGAACTGCGCTTGGTCACACAAGTTCTCGCGATCGCTCCCGCAGTAGCGGCAATCCCCGCACGCGCGCCCCAACCAAGGCACCCCGACGCGTTGACCCTCCGTGAAGCCTTCCACGCCTTGGGCGATTGCCGCGACGGTGCCCACGATCTGATGGCCGAGAACGAGCGGCAGCTTGGGCCGTGCCAATTCGCCATCGCAAACATGCAAGTCGGTGCGGCACACGCCGCAGGCGCGCACTCGAATCAGCAGTTGGCCGTAGCCGAGGCGGGGCCGCGGTACTCGCTGCTCGCGCAACGGTTCATGCGGTGCCTCGAGCACCATAGCGCGCATTGAGTTCTCCAAGCGGGCTCCCTCTGACGCGGGTCGGCGCGCCAAAGTCGAGCATGACACCGCCGCCACGAGGCCGATAGTGAGCCGGCCGTGGTTTACTGCAACAGCACGCTAACTCCTTGCTTTTACAGCTAGAACATGGCCCATTTCAGGAGCATTTCGGTGCCTCGCCGCGGCCGACCTGGGTGCGGTTCGGCCGTCGACTCCCCCGCGTGTGCATGGTACGCGCCCTAGCCCGTTTTTTTTGCTCACAAGCGCCCCACCTGCCCCCGGGCCCCGGGGCGCGCACTTCAATTCCGCCGCAAAGTCACCGATGGCCGAACTCCCCAGCACCCCCGACCCCGACCTGGACCGCATCACCGGTGAGGAAGAGCGCTGCCTTGCAAAGGTGAACGACCACCTGCTGCACCGCGTGCGAGAACAGCCCGCGAAGCCCGGCGCTGACTACGACGCCCAGCTCTTGGACTTGCGCGATCAAATCGCCGGAGCCCGGATGGAGGACGTGCCCCCGCTGCTGGAGCAGATGGAGCGCCTGCACATTCTGTCCACGCGCCGTCGCGAGGCAACCGAGGTGCATATCGATCCGAAGTCACCCTACTTCGGCCATTTGGCGTTGGAAGAAAACGGCAAGCGCCGCGACGTGTTGATTGGTCGCGGCACCTATTTGGACAGCAAATCGGGCGTACGCATCGTGGATTGGCGCGACGCACCGGTCAGCCGCCTGTTCTACCGCTACGAAGAAGGCAACGACTACGACGAGGTATTCGGCGAGCGAGAGGTTTCGGGCACGGTCCTCACACGTCGCAGCCTGACTATCGTCGACAGCGCACTGCGCCGAATCAGCGCTCCGCAAGGCGCCTTTGCGCGCCGAGCGAATGGCGAATGGTGGCGCCTCGAGACGAACTCAACGAAGCTTACTGGTGGTGCGGGCACGGCGACCCGCGCTGCGCAGCACCACCGCCCGGGCAAGCTCGGCACCGGTCAAGAGGGCGGCGACGACAAGCACCTGAAAGAGATCACTCCCCTGATCGATCGCCGCCAGTTCGAGCTGATCACCAGCCCTGACTCAGGGTTGGTCGTGATTCAGGGCGGAGCAGGCAGCGGCAAGACCACCATCGGTTTGCATCGCTTGGCGTACCTTGCGTTCCATGACGCGCGTCGCTTCCGTCCGGATCGGATGCTGGTCGTGGTCTTCAACGACGCCTTGGCCCGCTACATTTCGGAGGTGCTGCCCGCGCTAGGGATCGCCGGCGTCGCGATTCGCACCTATGAAAATTGGGTACAGAAGCTCAGGCAAAGCCTATTTCCACGCCTACCTTCGCGCTATCACGACGATACGCCCAGCGTGGTCACGCGCCTCAAGAAGCACCCGGCCATGCTGCAGGCGATCGACGCGCATGTTTGCGCGCTCGCGCAGCAGTTCGAGCAGGAGCTCGCGCTCGCGCTGGGCGCTGACCCGGAGGCGCCGAACGTCCTCGCGACCTGGAAGGCCGCCGAGGGGCGCCCGCTCGGGCATCGTTTGCATGCCCTGATCGCGCTCGCCGAGGCGGATTCATCTAGGCTCACCCGCGACGCCCGCGTCGGTGTGGAGCGCGTCGCCCGCGCCGCCCTCAAGGACGCCCGCGACGTGACCGCAAACTGGGCAGAGCTGCTCTCTGATCGCACGCAGTTGGGCGCGTATTTCGGCAAATTCGCGCCGGGGGCATTCACCGAGGGTGAACTGGACCGCGTGCACGCCTGGTGTGCGGCGCGCACCGCTGAGGCCGTAACGGATATCGAGACGCGCAACGACGAGCGCACGCAACGGCGCGAGCAAAAGAAAGAAAACGAAGAGGCGCCGCGTAAGAACCTGTACGACGACGTCGAACGCGATCCGGAGGCAGAGGACGACGAGCGCGAGAATCGCCGTCGCGGCGTCGACGGCGCCGAGCTCAATGAAGGCGCCAAGCTCGATCCGGAAGACGACACGTTGATCTTGCGCCTGAGCCAGCGCCTGCGCGGTCCGCTCACGCGCGGCGGCATCAACAAGGATCCCTTGGTTTACGAGCACATCCTAGTCGATGAAGCTCAGGACCTGAGCCCAGTGGAGCTCGCCGTCGTGCTAGATACCTCCAGCAAAGCGCGCAGCATCACTCTCTCCGGCGACGTGCAGCAGCGGCTGCTGATGGACAACGGCTTTTCCGATTGGAAAACGGTGCTGGGCGAGCTCGGCTTGAGCCACGTGGAGATCGAGCCGCTCAAGCTCAGTTACCGCTCCACTTCGGAGATCATCGAATTTTCGCGCCACGTGCTCGGGCCCCTGGCAAGCAAAGACGAGCCGGTGGCGGTCCGCAACGGCGCACCGGTGGAGCTGTTTACGTTTGGCCACACTGGCGACGCGCTGGCGTTCTTATCCGAGTCGCTGCGCGAGTTGATTCAGAGCGAGCCCTCCGCCTCCGTTGCCGTCGTGACACGCTACCCGGAACAAGCGGATGTGTATTACGAAGGGCTGAAGCGCGGAGAGGTCCCGTATTTACGGCGCATCGCCGAGCAGGACTTTCCATTCAAGCCGGGCATCGACGTCACGGACGTGCGACAGGTAAAGGGCCTGGAATTCGACTACGTGATCGCGGTGGAAGTGTCGGATGCGGCGTACCCCGCTGAACCTGAGGCGCGCCACCTGCTGCACATTGCGGCCACACGCGCAGCGCACCAGCTTTGGATCCTGACCACCGCGCGGCCAAGCCCGCTCATTCCCGCCGATCTGCGCGATCGCGCGTACTGAAAGAAGCCATGCGCTCGCCGTGTATAGCGTTCGTTTCGAGCTTGCTCTGCGCGTGCGGAGCAGCCGGCTACCAGGGCCCCATTGGGTCGAGCCTGAACACACCGTTGGATCCACCGAAGCCAGAGGCCGTGCCCTCCAAGCCCAGCGTGCCGGATGACGTGGTGGAACGCGCCGCGCAGCCCTTTCACGCGAAGCGCGAGGCAGATGGGCAAGAGCTCGATCAGCGGCAGTTTTTCGACGAACTGGCGCGCTTCGACGTGATCTGTTTGGGTGAAGCGCATGACTCCCCGCGGGACCACTACGCGGAGCTCCTGATCACGCAAAGCCTGGCCGATCGAGCGCGCTTTTCCGGTCGCGCGCTGGGCGTCGGCTTCGAGATGTTCCAGGAGCCGTATAGCTCGATTTTGCAGCTTTACGGCGCCGGCCGCATGAATGACGCCGCGCTGCGGAAGCGCACTCAATTCGACCAGCGCTGGGGCTTTCCCTACGCCTATTACCAGCCGATTCTAGCGTTCGGTCGCTCGCGCGGCTTACCGCTGAAGGCATTGAACGCGCCACGCGAGCTCACACACGCGGTCGCGGGGAAGGGCCTGGCCGGCCTGACGCCGAAAGAACGCCGGCAGCTCCCTGAGCTGGATCTGGACAACAGCGCCCACCGAGCCGCGTTCGATCGCATGATGGCCGATCACCCTCGGAGCGACGGCATGAGCATGGACAATTTCTACGCCGCGCAAGTGGTGTGGGACGAGACCATGGCGAACAATGCTGCCGATTGGCTGGCGGATCGCGCCCCGAGCCGGCAACTCCTGGTGCTCGCGGGCAGCGCGCACTGTCGGAAAGACGCGGTCCCGGCTCGCATCGCGCGCCGCGAGCCCTTTCGCATCACCAACGTGCGGCTAAGCGGCGCAAACGCCTCCGACAGCGAGGGCTTTGCATATACCGTGACATTCGACGGCGGCTGAGCCGCCGCTGCACTGGCGCTTCAAGCGACTACGGGCAACGCGACATGGTCGAGGCGTGAGCGGCGTACGTACATGCGCGCATCCACGCCAATGATATCCCCCGCGGCCAGCGCTTCCCACACATTCTCGCCCTGCAGCGGCTCACTCGAAACGATGAAGTGATTCACGCGCCCGCTGATCGAGGGCGCTTCGCACGCCGCGGACAAGCTCGCGCAGCTGCCGCGATCCGAGCAGCGGGTTTTGTGGGTCGAGAAATACAGCTCTTTGCCGCCTTGCGCCGCGATCAGGCACTCACCGTTGGTAGCCACCACGGTGAGCAGAGCGCGCGTGCCATCCGTATCGCACAGCTCACGCGCACGATTGACCGCTTCCTTCAATGCGTTGCTGATCGACTCCAGATCGCGATCGTCCGCGAGCGGGCCGTACGCCTCGAGCGCGCTCAAGAACACGAAGAACAGCACTTCACTGTCTGTTTCACCCAAAATATAGCGACGAAAGCGGGGCGACACTTGGCTGAGCAGCGCTTCGCGCTTGCCCTCGAAGTTGGGAATGTCGCCGTTGTGCGCGAACACCCAGCGCCCATATTGGAACGGATGACAGTTGAAGATCGTGCGTTGACCTTGCGTCGCTTTGCGCACGTGCGCGAGCACGGTTTCAGAAGACACCACACCGCTCAAGCGGTGGAACAGCGCATCCGCGAGGGCCGTGGTTGGGCTGCGCGTGACGTGCGGGGCGCCATCCACATAGAACGCGACGCCCCAGCCGTCCGGGTGCTCGTTGCTTTGCACGCCCAGCGCGTTTTCAGCCGCGAGCAGCGAACGATGCACTTGGCTAGGGATCACGCTGCGGAAGCCGAAGAGGCGACACATCGATTTCAGTCAAATCGTAGCATTCCCGTCACGGTTTGGGGACGGTATGCGTCCCGAAGCGCCATTTATCGACTGGGTTCCTGCTACCTTGGAATTCCGGACCTTGTAACCCTACGGGGCGGAGGTGCGTACCGCTGCTAGGAGTTGAGCGTGAATCATCGCAATTTGCACCTCGAGAAGACCTTGGCGCGTCGACGCTTCATCCAGAGCGCGGGTGCGGGGACGGTCGTGTTGGCGCTGGGCGGCATGTACGTGTTGTCGGATAGGTTGACTCGCGAGGCACGCGCTCAAACTCGCCCTGATGGGCGGCCGCGCTTGCCGCCGGGGCAGCGCGTGATTCAAGCGCTGCGTCCCATGGGTGGCGAGCCCGGGGACCCAAGCCTCGGCGCTTATCGCTTGCGTGTGCACGGTGAGGTCGCCGCGCCCTTCGAGCTGAGCTTCGCGGAGGTGCTCGCGGTGCCGCAAGTGGAGCTCGCTCTGGACGTCCACTGCGTGACCACTTGGTCCGTGCTGGGCGCGAAGTTCAAGGGCGTGCGCGTCTCGGATTTGGCGGAGCGCGCCAAGCTCAAGAACTCCGCTCGCTACGTGATCTTCGAATCAGCGCACGGTTACTCCTCGAATATCTCGTTGCACGATGCGCTCAAGCCATCCGTCTTGGTCGCCCACCAGCTCAATGGCGCGCCGCTGCCGCGGGCGCACGGCGCGCCGCTGCGTGCCATTGCCCCGGACTTCTACTTCTGGAAGAGCGCGAAGTGGCTCACCGGGATTCGCTTCTCGGATCGCGATGAACCAGGTTATTGGGAGACGCGCGGATACAACAATCACGCCGATCCGTGGCGGGAAGAACGTTATGCCTGACGGCACGCTGCCCGAGAGCGCGCAAACCGCACAGCCCGCCGTCACAGCGGCGGTGCCGCCAGTACGCCGCCGCGCGCGCTTTGGCTGGCGCCCCTGGCTGCGCGCATTTCACCGGGATATTGGTTATTTCGCGGTCGGCCTCACGGTGGTGTACGCGCTGAGCGGCCTGGCCGTCAATCACCTGCAGGATTGGGATCCCAATTTCAAGCAGGCGAACCTGACCCACCAGCTAGCCTTGCCACTACCCGTTGACGACGAAGCTGCCGCGAAGAGCGCGCTCGGCTCACTGGGCGTGCACGAAGCGCCGCGCGAAGTCTATCGCGCAAGCCCCGCTCAGTTGGATCTCGTCTTCGACAAGCGCACGTTTCACGTGGATACGACGACCGGCGTCGTGCATGAAGAGGGGCAAACCGCACGCCCCGTGCTGCGCGCAGCCAATTGGTTGCACCTCAATCGCGGCAAGCGCGCCTGGACGTACGTGGCCGATTTTTACGCCTGTTTCCTGCTGTTTCTGGCGTTTTCTGGACTATTCATGATCCCCGGACGCAAGGGCTTGTTCGGGCGCGGCGCGCTGATCGCGCTCGCCGGCGCTGCGGTGCCGGTGCTGTACGTGTTGCTTTCAGGCGGTCCTTAGTCGGCGTCGTGCTCGCGCGCGAGCACGAACGCGCTACGCGGGCTCCGCATCCGGATCGAAGCCGCGAGTCTCGAAGCCCACGCCACACAGCAACAAGACGATTCCGATGATGGGAGCGATCGCCACCCACACCAACACGCTACCGGGGTTCTTCCCCGAGTGCTTCACCGCGCCGATGATCACCGGGAACACTGACGTGACTACGCGACCGGCATTGTAGCAAAACCCCGAGCCCGTCCCGCGCAGTCGCACGGGGAACAACTCCGGAAGGTAAAAGGTGAAGGTGCCGAACACGCCAAACACGCTGAGCCCCACGGTAAACATCATGAGCAGTCGGGCTTCCGCGTTCATCGAAAGCCCGAATGTGCACAAAATTGCCGCAGCGCCCGCCGCGAAGTAAGCCAGATACATTGGCCGGCGTCCGAAGCGCGTCGCAATGGGAATGGTCGTTAGCGTCCCGATCAAGCCGCCGACGTTGAACGAGGTAGTCCCGAGCGTAATGTAGTGAGCTTTGAGCTCCACCAGCGCGCGCCCGGTCACATTGGCACCCGCAGCCAAGAAGCTTGCCACCATGGGAATGAAGGCGCTGCAACTCCACCACGTAACCAAAGCGACCAGCGCGAGCGCGAGGCCACCCAGCGTCCGCCGCCGATAGCGCGCTTCGAATAGCTCCGCGATGCGCGGCGCAACTTCAGGCTTCTGAAACACCTCGGGTTCGTGCACTCGCAGGCGGATCAAAAGCGCAACCGCGGCGGGCACCAGCCCGGTGAGAAATACAGCGCGCCAGGCCAGACTCGGGTCCGCTGCGATGCTGGACAATTTCCGAGTGAACAGATCGTTCACGAACGTGGCGAGGAACAACCCTGCGGGTGCGGAGGTGTACAGCAGCGCGCCGCCCATGACGCGTTTCGTGAACGGGAGCGACTCCGCAACGAGCGCTGCGCCGGCGGCCCACTCGCCCCCGATGCCCAGGCTCGCTAGGAAACGGAAGCCCGCCAACACATACAGATTGGGCGCGAAGGCACACGCTGCCGTGGAAAGTGCGTACACCAACATGGTCAGCAGCAGCGTGCGAGTACGGCCCAGGCGATCGGCGATCCGGCCGAAAATGACGCCGCCCACGGCCCAACCGACCAAGAGCAAGCTGGTGAGATTGGCAGTGTATTGCCAAACCTTTGCCGCGGTTTCCGGAGCCGCCGGGTTCAGGTGCAACAGGTTCGGCACGCAGATCGGCGCGACGTAGTTGAACAGCAAACCGTCGAATACGTCGAAGCCCCAACCGAGCCAGGCCGCAAATAACACGAGCCATTGGTAACGAGTCAAACCCAGCATCGCGCCTCCTATACTACGGGGTGTGCGCGCGGTGTGTATGCATCTTTGCGGCATTTTCTTGGGGTTTTACTCGATAGCGCACGCCGCTTCGCGGCATTCCCTTCGCCTCGGCAGCGAGCGTGCGAGCCCTTTTCGAGGTTCACTTTTTCAGATAGAGCGGTATCCAGTTCGCTTGGTTTGGCGCATGTGGAACTGATTCCACAATTGTCTTTCGGGTCCGGACCGACTCTGATAGGAAACACACCAGCGGCCAGACCATCACCCTGAGGTCCCCGCCAGGAAAGCCGCCTTCCGACGCAGGAACGAAAGCCCCGATGCGCAAACTTCCCCTAATTTTCACCGGTTTGTTCTTCGCTCTCCCGGCCGCCGCACAGGAGCCGACCGCCCCCCCGGATGATAAGGTCGAGCTCAAAGAAGCAACACCGGCCGCCAAGCCTGAAGGCCCCAAGCCGGAGTCGGAACCCACCGCTCCGCAGCAAATGCCGGCAAAGCCGGCTGCTGCCAAACCCGCAGCGCCCCCGCCCACTAATGTCAGCGGCCCAGCCGTGGTCGCCAACGACGAGAGCTGGAAATTCGAATATCACGGCTACATTCGCGCGCCAATGCGCGTGGGCATGGGCAAGCGTGACAAGCCGCTGCCAGGCCAAAGCTCGACCACCCTGCACTCGCCGGTCACCCCGGACGATCAATTCCTGAGCTGGCAGAGCACGCCCCACAACAAGACCGACTGGGCGGAGCTGTTCTTTTCGCTGGGTAACTCCTGGGCCAAGGGCACCGTCTCGGTTCAGGGTTATAGCTTCGCCGAATCATCGTTCAGCAATCCGATAAGCCAGCTAGGCATCTCCGATGGCTACGTGGATCTGACGCCAGATCTTGGCTACGAGAACGTGCGTTTGGCTTTGCGCGTGGGCGCCTTTTCCAACAAATACGGTGGAGCTGGCAAGTACGATGCAGGCGAGTACGACACGTACATGTTCGGCCGCACCCATGCCTCCGGTGAAGCCCTGCATCTCGACTACGATATTGATGAGTCGAACTCGCTGTACATCGAGCACGGCATCGGCGCCAAAAAGCCCGATCCGAGCCAATACAGCGACTCCCGCTTCACGATGCTGAATCACTTGCACGTCGGCTTTAATCACACGCAAGCCATGCAGTTCAGCGCGCATTACCTGAATTCTTGGACTCAGGAAGAAGATCGCAACATAGACCCCGCGATCACGACTGGCTCGATCGCGAACATTCCAGACGGGAAAATGTGGGTGGCGGGTCTCGACGCTCGCTTCGATCTCTCGGCGTTCGGCTACCTTTATGCGGCCTACTCGCATGTCGGCTTAAAGGACGCAGTCACTGTGGGTCGCGCGATTGATGTGATTCACGCCTCTGGTGGTGGTGAGTACGGCTTGGGCGTGGTCGAAAACTACCTCGGTCCCGCCTGCTTCAACGGCGGCGCGCATCAGTACTTTCCGAAGGACAACGACGGCAAGTGCAGCATGGGCACTGGCGGCGTGGATACACTGCTGGCCCAATATGAGTTCAGCTACACCAACTTCGCCCAACAAAGCTCAGGCGGGCAAAAGTTCTGGGGTGATGGCCAAGATGTGAAGCTCGTGCTGTACGGCATGTACAACAAGGTGAAGAGTGATTACGCACGGAATGACGGCATTCATAAGCTGAAATTCGGAGCGGATGTGTCCGCGCAACTGCTGCCTTGGTTGACGGCTGGCCTGCGCTTCGACCGCTTGCAGCCGAACAGCCGCGTGCCGGAGCAATCCTTCGCCATTCTGTCGCCCCGCCTCGTGTTCAAGTCCAAGTGGAACACGCACGAAGCGATCACCATTCAGTACTCGCGCTACATGTACAACCAGCGCACCTGCGCTAACCCGCCACTTGATGCCACTGGCACGCCGGCGGCGTCAGCCGGCGACGACAAGTGCGTGCAACCGCCGTCGTCCCCCGTGCCGCCCGAGGGCTTCGGCTCGGCGTACACGTCGCTCACCAATCAGCGCGGCGCACCGACAACACGCCCCGACGTGAACGTATTCAAGGTCGAAGCCACCATGTGGTGGTGAGTTAAGAAGCTCACCCGGTCAGTAAGGGCATCTGGAAACGGGTGCCCTTTTCTTTTTTTGTGTCCGCGCTTGGCGGGCACGAAAAAAGGGCAGGACTTTCGTCACTGCCCTTAGATGGCCGCGTCACCGTGGATTAGAAATCGAACTTCACTTCGGCACGATGAGGTCACACGGAAAATTGAAGTCGATTTTCGTGGTCTCGGGTTTGCGCCAGTTGTCACACGCTGCGCCCACGAGCGCGAGCTGCGTGGTGGTGTTCATGTGCCAGCCATTGTCCATGGACAGCGGCACCGTTTGCCCGTCGAGGGCGACCGATGCCTCACTCAGGAGGTCCAAGTTCACGGTGATCTGACCGCCGAGGTCGAACGTGCAGCTCTTGATGCCTGACACCACGCTCGCGATTTGATCGGTGAGCGCTTTTTGGTCCGCTGTGTTCGGGTGGTACACGACCGCGGTGCCACCGGCCGCGGCGTAGCTGCCGAGGGTTTGCTTGCCCGCCGTCATGCAGTCAGGCGCACTCTTCAGCCCCGTCCACTCCCCATTCCAACCGGCGACGGTAGAGCAGGCGTAACACAGGTTCTGTGGGGTATCCGTGCCGAAGGGGGACGCCACCGGTTGGCCGGCGCCCGCATTGGCTACGGCCTGCAGGGTGCCGTCCGAAATCGAGCTTTGGGCGGATTTCAGGCCGAACACCAGCGTGTGAATGCCAGCCATGGCAAGCCGCTGCACGTTGCCCACGACGGCGTCGACTGGGCACTCCGCGTTGCCGTCGTCGCAAAAATCCGGCTCGCCGTCGGTGACGAACAGAATGTACTTATCACCGTCGTTGCCCGGTTGCGTGAGCAGCTCTTGAATCTTGGGCAGTACCTCCGTTACCGGCGTTTCGCCTTTGGCGCCGGTCAACCTGCCCAGCGGTTGATACACATCCGTGATTGCTTTGGCGTTGTTCAGCGTGGGTGCGATTGAGTTGAACACCGGGCACATGCCGCCTTGTTGGCCGCTGAACGCGCCAAAGCCAAAGCGGATCTGGCTCTGCAAATCGGCGACTACGGACAACACGCCCGCCTTCAACGGGTCCCACGAGGCGACCTGGGTTGTCGGATCGGGCGTAAACATGCTGTCCGAGCGATCCACGAGCACGAAAATGCTCGGGATTTTTGGCACGAAGTTCACCTCAATGTGCTGACACCCAGCGTCAGCGCCGTTGTTGTTGTTGCTCGTATCGATGTTCCCGATGGCGCCGTTGTCGGTGCCGCTCGAAGCACCGCTGCCTCCACCCGGGCCGAGCCCACCGTGGACGCCGCTGTTCGATCCTTTGCCCGCGCTGCATGCGCTGGCGCCCGCAAGCGCGAGCCCCAGCCCGAATAGGCTTGAAAAACGTCTCGCTCGCGCTCTCTTCATGGCAATGATCTCTCAGCTCGCCTCGCACTCGATGTGCACGGTGCTGCCGGGCGCGGCGTACGGAACCAAGTGACCGTCGATGGCCTTGCCGTCTACCGTCAGCTTCACGCGCCCAGTGCCGCCCAGGCTAGTGACGCTGATGCGGTACGTGGCCCCGCGGCATTTGCGGGTGATGGTGAACTTCGGCACTTCTTTACCGATGCACGGCTTTACACACAGGCCGTCCCACTCGGGGCGGACGCCGAGCAAGTGCTGGGAAATAGCGACGAAGTTCCAGGCGGCAGTGCCGGTGAGCCAGGAGTTTTTGGCTTCACCATGGCGCGCGGCGTCTTTGCCGGCGATCATTTGCGAGTACACGTACGGCTCAGTGCGGTGAATCTCACTGATGTCCTCAATGTAGGCGGGCGCGATCTTCTTGTAGTACTCGAAGGCTCGCTCGCCGCGACCGATCACGGTCTCTGCGATCATGATCCAGGGGTTGTTGTGGCAGAAAATGCCGGCGTTCTCTTTGTAGCCCGGCGGGTAGGAAGAAATTTCACCGAGCTCCACGTGGTAGTCGCGGTAGGGCGGGTTGTTGAGCACGATGCCGTAGCGCGTATCCAGCCGCTCTTTCACGGAATCCAGCGCCTTTTGCGCTTCACCCGTGGCGACGCCGATGCCCGCCATGACGCAGTAGCCCTGCGGCTCGATGAGAATCTTGCTGTCGCCTTCGGGGCAATCCTTGCTGCCGATCTTCTTGCCGAAGAAGTCGTAGGCGCGCAGAAACCACTCACCATCCCAACCGTGCTCGAGCACGGCCTTCTCCATCTTGGCGATTTCACCGCGCGCGCGCTCGGCCTCTGCGGGCTGACCCTTGTACTCGGCGATGCGCACGTACTCCGGTCCGATGTGCACGAACATGCCGGCAATGAACACAGACTCCGCCGTGCGACCCGTGCGGTTGCCGGTGGTCTGAAACGGCTCATCCGGCGTGTCGGAAAAGCAGTTCAGATTCAGGCAGTCGTTCCAATCAGCGCGACCGATCAACGGCAGCCCGTGCGGACCGAGGTTGTGTGACACGTGATCGAACGAACGCTTCAGGTGCTCGAGTAGCGTGGCCTGATTGGACGTGTCGTTGTCGAACGGCACTTGCTCATCCAGGATGGCATAGTCGCCCGTTTCCTTGATGTACGCGGCCACGCCCAGAATTAGCCAGAGCGGGTCATCGTTGAAGCCGCTGCCGACGTCATTGTTCCCGCGCTTAGTCAGCGGTTGATATTGGTGGTACGCGCTGCCGTCAGCGAACTGCGTGGAGGCAATGTCGATGATGCGCTCCCGAGCGCGCTCCGGCACCAGGTGCACGAAGCCCAGCAAGTCCTGGTTGGAATCCCGAAAGCCCATGCCGCGCCCAATGCCCGACTCGAAGTACGAGGCGCTGCGTGACATGTTGAACGTCACCATGCACTGGTACGGATTCCAGATGTTCACCATCCGGTTCAGCTTCTCGTCGCCAGATTCAATGGCGTAATTCGAGAGCAGACCTTCCCAATGCGAACGCAGCTTGCCGAGCGCCGCGCTCACCTGCTCCGTCGTGGAGAAGGCGTTGATCAGCTGCTGGGCGCGCTGCTTGTTGATGATGCCGGGCTTTTCCCACTTTTCGGCGCGTGGGTTCTCGACGTAGCCGAGCACGAACACGAACGTCTTTTCTTCGCCAGGGGCGAGCGTCACATCCAGCCCGTGAGAGGCGATGGGCGACCAGCCACTGGCAACGGTGTTCTTCGACTCGCCCGCGCTGGGGACGTCCGGATCACCGAAGCCGTTGTACAGACCGATGAACGACTCGCGATCGGTGTCGAAGCCCGAGACCTTCGCGTTCACGTGATAAAAAGCGAAGTGATCGCGCCGCTCGCGGTATTCCGTCTTGTGATAAATGGTGCTCCCGACAACTTCCACTTCACCAGTGCTGAAATTGCGTTGGAAGTTGGTAGCGTCGTCTTGCGCGTTCCACAAGCAGAACTCGATGAACGAGAACAGCTTGAAGCTCTTCGGCTTCGAGCTCTCGTTCTTCAGGGTGACCTGATGCACCTCTGCCGTTTGCCCGAGGGGCACGAAGTACAGCACCTCAGCGCGCAGCCCGTTACGAGCACCCGTAATCTTGGTGTAGCCGAGCCCATGCCGACATTCGAAGAAGCTGAGCTCCTTCTTCATCGGCATGAACGTCGGAGTCCACGTATCGCCCGCTTCATGGATGTAAAAGTAACGACCGCCAGAATCCGTCGGCACGTTGTTGTAGCGGTAGCGAGTTAGCCGCCGCAGCCGTGCATCGCGGTAGAAGCAGTACCCGCCTCCCTGGTGCGAAACGAGCCCGAAGAAGTTATCGCTACCGAGGTAGTTAATCCACGGATACGGGGTCTTGGGCGTCGTAATGACGTATTCTTTTTGGCTGTCGTCGAAGTGACCGAAACGCATGACTAGGAGAGCTCCAGAGAGGCTAAGAGGCGAAACGCGGGCGGAGTACGGGTGGCTCTCAGGGGCAGCCGGTGAACTGGATTTCGTCCACCCAAACGTCGAACGGAGCGCCCGGGTCGTTCACCTGGAACTGCAGGCCGTAAATCTTGGATGTATCAACGCCCGGCGGACGCGGCGAACCCCAGTCCTTCAACTGAGTCATCGCGATGTACGGCACGACGTACTGCGTCCACTCTTCGGTCAGGTTCAGATCCATACCGAAATCGTTGTAGCACTCCTTACAGACCTTGCCCTCTGGGTCGGTGTTGGCGTCAGGCACTTTGAGACGCATTTTCGAGGTCGAACCCGGGCCTTTTTTCGCCCAGAAAGAGATGCCCTTGTATGCGGTTGCGTCGTACGGGCCCTTGGGCTCTAGGAAATTGAGCCCCATGCCGGCGTACAAGGTATCGCTCGAGGCGACCTTCCCCGTCATGTGCGCAGCAAACTTGGTGCCGTTAGCGCCGCCCGGGGCCATCGTGAACGTTCCGCCCTGATCGCCAGACGTGGGCGTGATGGTAGAGCCGCTCTTGTCCACGAACGTGTACCAGTAGCCGCCGCGGTCCTTGATCACGTTCACTTGGTTATTGTTGGCTTCGCCGTCCGTGATCATACCTTCGGCAGGCGGGCAGGTCTTGCCTTCCGGCGAGTTCTTCACGTCATCCCCAGTGACGGAGATGCGCTTGCGGCAGCCGCTGCCCACGACGAGCGCTAAGGCAGCCAAACCGAACACCAGCACGTCCGTCGTTATTCGTTTTCTCACGTTCGTCACTCCAAACCGAGCGCCTGCTCGAGGGGGGCTCGCCAGCCGCCACAGCGCATGACTCAGTTCATGGCAAGCGCGGCGCGAGCTCAGGCGCGAAGGATCCCCTCCGAAACCGCTCCTGTCAATCGAAACTGGAACCGCTTTCATATGCAGCCGCTCCGAGCGGCAAGGCAGCGCTGAAAGCAGCGAATGCGCGTTCTTTTAGGCTGTAGCCGAATCGGAATTTTGCAGCTGAAGGCCCCCGCCAGGAGCGCGCCGCTGGCGCTGGGTTCCGACCTGGAACCGGTCCCAGGTGGAGCGCTTAACCAGCCCCTGCATGACGTTGCAGTGACGCGACGGGTCAGGCGCGAAGCAGAGCGCGGGCCGGCCGCCAGCTGCCAACGGCCGGTTGGTTCGCTGGCTTTCCCAACCCGTTAGGTCACCCCAAGGGCGAGGTACGCGCTCACGCGCAGCCGCAGCGCGCGCTTAGAACCCGAGCGCGTAACCGATCGAGAGATCGAACGCGGTGGCGGACGAGCCGAACAGTTCCAGAAGGCGCAGCTCCGGCACGATGCCCGAGCTACCTGCGAACGGGATCATGGCGCCAAAACCAAGGCCAGCGAAGCCGGTGCCCGCTTTGCGATAAGCGTCGAGCGTGCCTTTCTGTGCATTGGCGTCGTAGTACTCGACCAGTACATGGCCATCCACCTCGGCCACGCCCGCTGACAAGGAGAGATAAGGGCGCACGCTCGAGCTCGCGAACGGGTCGCTGCCGAACCAGTAGTTGCCGCGGACTTCCGCATGCAGAGGCGAGAACTTTGCGCCTTGGAGATTGTTTGGACCACCACCAAAGGCGAAGCCAAGACGCACGCCGACGCTGATGTTCGGGCTCAGCAGGCGGTCGAACCCGAGCAGGATGCGCGACGTGGCGCGCCCGATGCCCGCCGCAACGTGGTTGCCGACCCCGGGTTGAATGGATTGCCCCGGGGCATAGCCGAATTGCGAACCGCTCTGAAAGCACGAATAATTCGGCGCTTCCGTGGATCCGTAGGACGCGCAAACATCGTTCTGCGAGCCGTACATCAAGAAATCCTGCTCGAAATGCAGGCTGAGCCAGTTCTTGTGGCTCTTGCTGGGCGCTTCCTCCGCGGCTTCCGCGGGAGCTTCTTTCTTTTCTTCGTCTTCCGATTCGGGCGGCTTTTCTGCTTCCGCCGGCTTGTCTTCTTCAGACTTGGCGGCGCCGTGGCCGCCCGCGGCGGTGAACGCCTTGCGCAACTCAGGTGTCGCCAGCTCGTTGTCCAACTGCACGTCCGGGTCAGCGGCCAAGGCGAGCTTGAGTTCGGCTTTGCTCTTAGCGGGTTGCTTCATTCCGGCGCTATAAACGGTCGCCAAATCACGGTGCAGGCGCGCCACGAGTTCGCTCGAGCAACTCGAGCTGCCGCAGAGAGCTACGGCCTTTTTAAGCCCTTGCTCGGCCTTCTTGAAGTCGGCCGCCAAGTAGTCCGTTTGCATCGCCCTGCTCTCCAGGGCGGTGGCCGCCTTGTCTTTGGACGCTGCCAGCGCAACGCTGGGAGCCAACAGCGCGGCACATGGTACAGCGACGAAGAGCGCTTTCAGACAACCGACAAAACGATGATGTTCGAACATGATCCTGGGCACCGGCAGCCCCTCGAAATGCGCGGAGCGCTGCACCATAATAGTGGTCAGCGTGAACGCGCAACGCCCCTTCGCGCAATCGCACGTCGGTTTGTGATCCTAACGGTGTGCTGCGTTGGCTGTCTCTATACGGGTTGCCGTGCCGGACAGAAATTTCCAGCCGCCACTAGCGCAAGCGCTGTGGCGGCTCCGAAGCCGCAATTTTTCGAAGCCAAGCCGAGCGGCCTCGACGACAAGAAAACGATCACCGACCTTTCCTTTCTGAACAGCGAGCCCGCGGGCGCCCACGGCTTCGTTCACGCGGCTGCCGGTCATTTCGTGGATGATCTCGGGCATCGTCTGCGCTTCTTCGGCATCAACTTGACAGGCGTCGCGTGCTTACCAAATCACGCGACGGCCACGCGGCTTGCCAAACACTTTCGAAAGCTCGGCTTCAACGCAGTGCGCTTGCGGGGGCTGGATGGCGAGGGCGTGCTCGGTCGCACGCCGGGCGAATTTGCGGCCGAGGCGCTCGATCGCCTCGACTACTTCAGCGCCGAGCTCAAGGCACAGGGCATCTATTTCAGCCTAACCCTGCACGCTGATGGCCCTTATCCGGGGCTCGCCCCCGATGCCCAGGCCCGCTTTCCTGCTGGCCGAGTCCTGGATCGCTTTCATCGCCCATTCTTGGACGCGCAACGCGCCTTCGCACAGGGTTTGTTGAACCACGAAAATCCCTTCACGCACCAGCGCTACAGCCATGAGCCTGCGCTCCTGTACGTAGAGCTGAACAGCGAAGATACGCTCTTTCCGTCATGGGCCGGCAGCCCTGATGACGCTCCCCCAAGCTACCGCAACGAGCTCGCCCGCGGCTATGCGCCTTGGCTCAACGAACGCACAGCGGAGGGCTTGCGCGCGCCGGGACCGGCGCTGGAAGAAGCCGCCGTCACGTTGCCGACCTTTCGCGATGGCGCCGCCGTCCGCGCGGACTACGCACAGTACCTACGCGCCATCGAGCTGGAGAACGTCAAGGGCCTGGCGAGCTTCGTTCGTCAGGAAATCGGGCTCGGCTCCATGTTGGTCAACAGCCAAGCCACCTTCGGTGGGCTGGCTGGCGTGTTACGCGAGGCCGAAGTCAGTGACTTCGTCGATGTGCATGGCTATTGGGGCGCCCCTCGCGCCACTGCCGGTGAACCCACAGAGTCCGTGCCCAGTACCTCGCAAATTCAGGCGGCCGGCGCGGGCACGCTGGGATCCATGGCGAGCTACCGTGTCTTCGGCAAACCGTTCACGGTCTCGGAGTACGCCTGTGCAGCGCCCAATGACTACGCCGCGGAGATGTTCCCGCTACTCGTGGGCATCGCGGGCCTGCAAGACTGGGACGCCGTGTTCGCCTTCGAATATGCCGACCAAAAGCAGGAATATGAGCCCACGGGCATCAGCGGTGCATTCGGCCTCGCCGGGCATCCGAGCAAGGTCGCGTTCATTCCCATGGCGGCCAGCGCCTTTCGGCGCGGCCTCGTCACCGCAAGCCCGGGTCGCGTCGAGCTTAGCGTTCCAGACCAACCGAACCTGTTGCCGTTCGCTGAGAATGCGCTGCCCGAGCTGTGGAACGCCAACGGAGTTCCGCAAACAGCCGCCGCCCTGCGGCAGGTCGGGATCAGCATTCGCAAAGGCTCGGGCGAAGCTTCCGCCAGCTTCGGTTTGCGCGTCAACGGCCCACTAGGTAGCGATACGGGACAGCTGTTTTGGGAGAGTGCAGGGCCTCACGCGCGCTTCAGCATCGACGCGCCCGCGTTGAAGTTGGTCTGCGGTTGGGTCGCAAACAGTGTGCTCAAGTTCTCGGGTCTGAGCTTGGAATTCCACGATTTCGCCCCAGGATTTGCGTGCGCCAGTGTGCTCGCCCTGGACGACGAACCGATCGCGAACGCGCGACGACTACTGCTCACGGTGGCCGCGAGCGCGCAGAATGGGCATTCAGCGCCAGCCGGCGCTCGCATCCCTGTACCAGCTCTCGGCGAGGGCCCGGCGCTGGCGCAGTACGTTCCCGTCACGCTCAGACTGCCCCAAGCTGCATGGATCGCGGCCGCTCTCGATACAGCTGGCAGCCCCGTTCATAGCGTGTCTGTCAGCACCGCGGGCGACGAAAGCAAGATCTCCAATGCCATTGGCGACGCCGCGCTTTCGTACGCGATTACCCGCTGACCGCTATTTCTTCACGAACGAAACGTCGTCGATCCAAATGTCAGCGGGCAGGGCGGTGGTGGCCTTGAACGTGAACTGCATGCTGTACACGCTTTTTGGATCCAAGCCCGTCTGTGGCAAACCAAAATTCTGTTGCATGAGCTTGGCAAAGTCACACTCATAGGCAGCCCAGGTCGTTTTCAACCCGCTGATCTGGCAAAATAGATGATCGCTGCAGTGCTTACCGGCCATCGCTTCACTGCACTTGCCGCCGTCTGGATCGGAGTACGTGGTCGGGATCAGCACGTTGACCGTGGTCTGTTTGCCGGTAGCCACCTTGGCGTAGAAGTGAATGCCGCTATACGCGGACACGTCGTACGCCACTTGCTTCGTGCCTACGGCATGGCTCACGAAGTTTGCGCCAACCCCTGCCCCCCAACTCAAACTGGCAAAGCCGGTTGCAGTCAGGTGCAACGCCTGCGTGCTGCCCGGCGCTGCGCCAGTGCCGGTCACGGCAGCAATAGTAAATGGGCTCTCCGTTCCAGCACTGGCTGCATCCTGGAGGACGTACCAAGGACCGTTGCGCGGGGGGGCCAAGAGGATCAACGCATCTTGGTCCTCGAAATCATCGATCAACTCGTAAGCCGAGGTTTGCCCGCCCCCGGCACCAGCAGCTCCGGTCCCGGCTGTACCCCCGATGCCGGCCGTACCGCCCGTGCCGCCCGTGCTAACTGCACCACCAACACTGGTACCGCCAGCGACGCCCGGTTGTCCGGCGACGGCTGGCGCGCCCGCGTCCGAGCCGGCGTCCCCACCCGTCCCCGTCCCACCAGAACTGCCCCCACCAGCTCCGCCGGACGAGTTCGTGTTGCCAGCGACACCCGGAGCGCCCGCATCAACAGCGGCACCGGAGCGCCCGGCATCATCGGGGCTCGAGCCTGCGCTAGCCCCACCGCTCGGGTTGTAACCAGCCAGCAAAGAGTCATCGTACGTGCTGCACGAGCCCAGCGACCACGCGACCAGCGCCAGGGCGCAACCTAATCGAAATCGCGCGCTGTTCGCGGCTCGTTCACACACAAGCTCAGCATACCTACGCCGCCCCGGCTCGCAAGCACAAACCTGGCGCCGATCCGGACGGAGCGGAGGCCCAGCAATTCAGCCGGCGATTTGGCGAAAACGCTCAGTGCAAGCGAACCTGCGCGCGGCTGTGCGCGTACCCAAAAGCCGCACTCGTAGCGAAGGAAAGATCGCGAGCGATCGTTCGCCCTGGTAGCGCAATTGGCCCGAGGCAGCTGCCTCACGAACGCGAGAGGTTGAATGACGCGGCCGAACTACGTCCTAGCTGGAACCACGTACCGTGAGTATCATCCGCGAGAGTTGACCCCTTCGGGCGCCGGTCAGGCACGAGCCCGCGGCGCTTGAGGAAGGCGAGTTCATGGCACGTGTGGTCCTGAAGGACGTAGTGAAAGTGTACGAAGGCGGGCTGAAGGTCGTCGATCAGTTCAATCTCGAGATCGCGGATCGCGAGTTCGTCGTGCTGGTTGGGCCCTCAGGCTGCGGCAAATCCACCACGTTACGCATGATTGCTGGCCTGGAGGAGGTGAGCTCCGGAACCATCTCGATCGGTGACCGCGTCGTGAACGACGTAGCGCCCAAGGATCGCGACATCGCCATGGTATTTCAGAGCTACGCGCTCTACCCGCACATGAGCGTGTACGACAACATGGCCTTCGCGCTCAAGCTGAGGAACACGCCCAAGGCCACGATCGACGAGAAAGTGCAGCGTGCCGCCAAAGTATTGCTGATCACGCACCTGCTACAGCGCAAACCCAAGGCGCTCTCGGGCGGGCAACGCCAGCGCGTGGCGCTCGGCCGCGCCATCGTGCGCGACCCGAAATGCTTTTTGTTCGACGAACCACTTTCGAATCTGGACGCCAAGCTACGCGTGGAAATGCGCGCAGAAATCAAACAGATCACCATGGGCTTGAACGCGACCACCGTGTACGTAACCCACGACCAGGAAGAAGCGATGACGCTGGGCGACCGCGTCGTCGTGATGAAAGACGGCATCACGCAGCAGGTCGGAGCGGCGCTCGAGATCTACAACCACCCGGTCAATCGCTTCGTGGCGAGCTTCCTCGGTAGCCCGCCCATGAACTTTTTCACTGGCAAAATCGTAACCGCGAATGGGCGTCTCTGCTTCGACGAGGGCACAGGTCAACTGCCCATCGGCGACTGGGCCCGCGGTGAGCTCGAATCACGCATCGGACAAGACGTGGTCATGGGCGTGCGGCCGGAAGCCCTCGCGGACATCGCCCATGCGCGCTTCAAGACCGACGGCAACAAGCTCGACATGAAGGTGACCCTCGTCCAACCCCTCGGCCACAAGATGGACGTGTATCTCTCAACCGCGCGTCACCCCAAGGCGGTCGCGCAAATTGACTCGGACGCCGGAGTGCGCGTGGGGGATGTGCTGCCCGTGTTTTTTGATATGGCACGCGTGCACTTCTTCGAAGCGGGCGATAACGGCAAAAAACTGATTCGGAACACGAGCAGCTGAGGCTCCCCGCCGTAGCCGCTCAGTACGGGTAGCCGGGCACGTTCAGCGCGATCGAAAAAACGCCACGCTGGCCGTCATTACCTTGGGCAGTGATGTACAGCGTTTTGTGGTCGCTGTTTCCGAACGCGACGTTGGTAATGCTCGCACCGGCGCCGTTGATGGTGATCGACTTCGTGCCGCCGCCCGCAGCCGGAAAAATCTGCACGTTGCTCCCAGTGGCAACGAACAAATCGCCCGCGCAATCCATCACCATGCCATCGCCGCCACTGCCGCCTGTCACGTCGGTGGGGGCGGTGAGGCTGCCGTCGGCCATCACGGTGAACTTCTTCAAGCCGCTGCCGCTGACGTACAACGTTTTTTCATCGGGCGAGAGCGTCACACCGTTGGGGGTGCTCGGCGCGCCGGTGACGGCGGTCACCGTGCGAGTGGGACCGGGTGTGACCCAATACAGCCGCTCGGCGCCTTGAGGGTTGGCGCTATTTTGGTACTTCGGATCCGAGAAGTAGATGGTGCCGTCACTGCGGATCGCCAAGTCATTCGGCGAGGTGAAACGCTTGCCCATGTACATGGTAACAATCGGCGTGACCGCGCCGCCAGGCAGCGCGAACTGCGAAACCGAACCGTCTTTGTGCACGGCCCCCGTCAAGACCCCGCTCGGGTCCACC
>JBDTYJ010000016.1:0-31080 GCA_040005755.1 Pseudomonadota bacterium | reverse complement strand
CGCGTGACCGATTCACTGGGCAGCTGACTGGCCGCTCCGGCGCTGGCTGGCGCGAGCTGCAAAATATCGGCTAAATAGCCGGCCAGTGCCGCGAGCGACGGGTAGTCAAAGAGCAGCGTGGCCGGCAGTGAAGTGCCCAGCGAGCGCGTGAGCACATTGCGCAACTCGACTGCCATGAGCGAGTCCAGACCGGCGTCCTTCAGCGCGCTGTGCTCGTCCAGCACCAGATCAACGTTGCCCAACACGTGCCGCGCGCGCTCATGCAAGTGCGAAAGCAACAGGCCGCGGCGTTCGGTCATGGGCGCCGCCTTCCAACGCTCCACGAGCGAAGCGTCGCGTGGCGCCGCGGCCTGCAGCGCCCGGCGGAGCTTCGGTTTCACAGCGCGGAAAAACTCCGCGTCCACGCCGGCGGGCAAGCGCGCCAGGAAGCGGCTCCAATCAATCGGTAGCACCAGTGCGTGCGTCACTTGCTCGCGCAACAAGCGCTCGAGCTGCGCGAACGCTTCGGCAGCGCCGAGCCAACCCAAACCGCGTGCACTCCACGAGTCATGGCCACTTTCGCGCAAGCGAGCGGCCATGCCGCCCTCGCGCCATTGCCCCCAGCCCACGCTGAGGGCCGGGTAACCTGCAGCGCGGCGCGCCCACGCGAGCGCGTCCAGCTCGGCATTTGCCGCGGCGTACGCGCCCTGGCCAAACGGCCCGAGCAGCCAACCTGCGCTGCCGAACAGCACGAAAAAATCCAGAGCCATGTCGCGGGTCAATTCGTCCAGGATGCGCGCGCCAGACGCCTTGCTGGCCAGCACCGCACGAAAGCGCGGCCAGGTTTGCGACGCGAGCAGGCCGTCATCCACGATGCCTGCGGCGTGCACCACGCCTCGCAACGCCGGCCAGCCCGCGACGAGCTCATCTCGCACGCGCATCATGTCCTGCGCGTCACCAGCATCGGCCGCGCGAAACTCCACGCGCGCGCCGTGCGCGGCGCACTCCGCCAGCAGCGTTCGCGCCTCGAGCGACGGCGCCGTACGCCCGGTGAGCAGCACATGCTTGGCGCCCGAGCTCACGAGCCAACGCGCGGTGTGTAAGCCAAGCGCGCCTGCGCCACCGGTGATCCAATAGCTCGCATCGGGCTGAATTAACGCGGCGGGCTTGGCTTGGCTTGGGGTTAGGGGCGCTCGCAGCACGAGCTTGCCCACGTGAGCGGCCTGCGCCATCGAACGAAAGGCCTCCGAGACCTGCGCGAAGCCAAAACTGCGCACGGGCAGTGGCCGTAAAGAGCCATCTGCCAATGCCGCACACAGCTCGGCGAGCAAACGCGGCGCGAGCGTCGCATCGGCGTCCAGCTCGCTGCCGAGGTCGTACACGCGGTACCGCACGTCCGGGCGCGCGCTTGCGACTTGCTCAGGCGTCCACACGTCGCGCTTGCCCAGCTCCAGGAACCAGCCACGGGAAGCCAGCGCGCGCAGGCCAGCGGGAATGAACTCACCACTCAGCGAATTGAGCAGCGTGTCGACTCCTTTGCCCTGCGTTGCCGCTAGCACGTCGTCCGCGAAGGCAAGTGAGCGTGAGTCGAAGACCGCTTCGGCGCCGAGGGTGCGCAGCAGGTCGCGCTTGGCAGGAGAGCCTGCCGTTGCGAATACGCGGCAGCCGCGGCGCCGCGCGATCTGAATCGCTGCCTGGCCCACGCCGCCCGCACCGGCATGAATCAAAACGCTGGAGCCAGGCTGGATTTGCGCCAGCTCTTGCAGGCCGTACAGCGCAGTCAGGAACGCGGCGGGCAGCGCGGCGGCGTCTTCCAGGCTCAGACCAGCGGGCAGGCGCGTCATGAAGTGCGCCGGCACGGTGACCTCGCTGGCGAGGCTACCGGGAGCAAAGCCGAACACGCGATCCCCGGGCGCGAACGCAGAAACACCGGCACCGACGTCGGACACGACGCCCGCGCATTCGGCACCGAGCAGCGCGCCTTCACCAGGGTACATGCCGAGCGTCAGCAGCACGTCACGGAAATTGACGCCCGCCGCCAGCACTTGCAGTCGCACTTCACCGGGCCCCGGCGCGGCGGCTCGCGCTGGCTGCCAGCTCAGGCCGTCAATCGTTCCGGGGCGCGCGACAACGAGCTTCGACGGCTCGCGCAGCCCGTCATAACCCGCGCGGCGACGCGCCAAGCGCGGCACATAGCGCCCCGACGCGCGGAGAGCGCAGCGCGCTTCGCGCGCAGCCGCACTGGTTAGCTCCGCGAGCACGGCCGCCGTCACGTCGAAGCTCGGCTCAACATCCAGCACGTGACACGGCGCTTCGGGATATTCCGCGGCGATGACGTTGGCCAGACCCCAGAGCGCCGCTTGCTCGGGATTCGCAACCGAGCCGGTGGCTGGCTGTGCCCCCTGCGTAATGAACCAAAGCGGCACGTTGGGCAGCGCGCCGCGCGCGACGACCTGCGCGAGCGCCAGCGCAGATTCGACGTCGCTGAGGTGCAGGACGCCGCGCACGGGGAGCTCGCTCTCGGCCGCGAGCGCCGCGCGGAGCGCAGCCGCGTCCGCTATTTGGCGGCACTGCCCGCCTGCGCTCGCCAAGCCCGCCAGCAGCGCGGGCCCGCACGCGCGCTCCTCGCCCAGTACGAACCACACCCCGTGCGCAGCCTTCGCAGCAGCCGGGGGCAAGGGATTTACGTGTTGCCACTCCACCTCGTATGGCCCCGCGTCGGCCAATGCGGCGGCGTCGGCGACCGCGAAACGCACGCCGTCGAGCGCGGCCAAGAGCACGCCTTGCTCGGAGAACAAACGCACGGCGGCGGCGAGGGACGAACCCGCAACCTGCGACGTGACGCGCACCTCCGCGCGCACACGCGCCGGCAGTGGCCGATACAGCGCGTACGCCTCGACGCCAATCGGGAGCAGTAGCGCACTTGGCGCGGAGCCGCTGAGTGCGACCAAGCAAAGCTGCAGCGCGCCGTCCAGCAGCCCCACGTGCCGATCATTTTCAATCGCATCCAGCGCGAGCCAGGCTTCAGCACTGGATGCGCCCGCACGAAAGCGCTCCAGGGCGCGAAAAGCAGGCCCAAAACGCACGCCGAGCTCAGCAAAACGCTCGTACAGGATGCCCGGCTGCGCCTGCCAGGCGCCATCCTCCAAACCTAGGCTGCTCGCAACGGGCGCGAGAGGCGCGCTGGCGCGCGCCGAAGCGACCAAGCGATCGGGCTCGCCGCCTGCGGGCGCGCCCTCGCTCACGCTCCACAGCTCCAAGCGCGCGCCTGCGTCCTCCTGCGCGACCACGATGGTCCAGCCCGAGGCGCCATCGAGCGCGAAGGGCTCGTGAACCAGGAAGTCCACCAGCGTAGCGGCGCTCAGGCCGCCCACATCCTGCGCGGCACGACGCAGGGCCTCGAGCAGAGCCACCGCCGGCATTACCACTCGCCCGCCCACCTCATGGTCCGCGAGCCAGGCAACCTCCGCAGCGGGCCAGCGCGCGTGAAACGCCACGCTGCCATCCGCGTTGGTCTGGCGCGCACCAAGCAACCCCGACGCGCTGGTCACGGCCTGACTGAGCGGACGCGGTCGTAGCCAGTAGCGCTCGCGCTGCCAGGGGTAAGCCGGCAAATCGACCGGCGGGGCCGGGGCTTTCGTGAGGGCGCGCCAGCATGGCGAGCCGCCCACGGCGTACACACCAGCCAGGGCTTGTAGCAGCGTTTCCCGCGCCGGTCGTTCACGCCGCATCGACGCCAGGACCGGAATTTCGAGCGAACGTGCGGCGGCGCACTCTGCAATGGAAGCGGCGAGCACGGGGTGCGGTGCAAGCTCGACGAAAGCGTCGACGCGCGTCGCCAGCAACGCCTGCAGAGCGCCGGCAAAGTGCACCGTTTGTCGCACATTGCGTCCGAAGTAGCCGGCGTCAATTTCGGTGTGCTCAATTTCGGCGCCGGTCACCGTGGAATACACGGTAACGCGCCCCGGCTGCGCGCTGAGCTCACCGATGGCCGCCACGAGCTCCGCCTGAAACGGCTGCATTTGCGCCGAATGAAAGGCGTACGACACGGGCAAAGCGCGCTGCGAGACGCCACGCGCGGCCAGCACGGACAGGCCGGCGGCGAGCGCGCTCTCAGTGCCGGAGAGCACGACACTACGCGGCGCATTCACTGCCGCGATGGACAGCTCTGGACCGATTTCGCGCAGCAGCGCCTCGGCCTCCGCCAGGGTGAGCGCGACCGATGCCATGCGGCCCAGGCCGGTCGCGCGCTGCATGATGCGACCGCGGTGCCAGACGACACGCACCGCATCATCGAGCGTCAGCACGCCGGCCACGTGCAGCGCTGCCAGCTCACCAATGCTGTGCCCGACCACCGCGTCGGGCTGAACGCCCCAAGCTTGCCAGAGCGCCGCCAATGCCACCTGCACCGCGAAAATTGCGGGCTGCGCCAGCTCAGTGTCGCCCAAACGAGATGTGGCGGCCGGCTCGTTCAAGGCCGCGAGCAAGGACCAGCCGGCGAGCCGTTGAAAGCGCGCATCCAGATCAGCGAGCGTGTCCCGAAACACCGGTTCGCCAGCCGCTAGCTCGCAGGTCATTTGCGCCCACTGCGAACCTTGGCCGCTAAATACGAAGGCAATGCGCGGCGCGCCGCGTTGCGGGCGCTGCCCCACCACCACCGCGGGCGCCAAATCCGCGCTCAGGAAAGAACGTAACTGCGCTTCGAGCTCGGGCTTGGAGCGTGCAACCAGCGCCAGTCGCTGGTCGTAATGCGAGCGGCGCGCGCCGGCGGTGGCCGCGAGATTCACGAGCGGCTCGGCCGTCTTGGGCAAAAAGGCCAGCCAGGATTCGACCAATGCTCGCAGCGCGGCCGGGCTCTGTGCGGACAGGGCGAGTAGCTGCGCTCCTTCATTCGGTTGCTCGGTTGCGGGTAACGAGGGCGCTTCCTCGACCAACACGTGCGCGTTCGTGCCGCCGACCCCGAAAGCACTCACGCCAGCGACGCGCGGCTCTGGCCCCGGCGGCCAAGCGCGCATTCGGTCCGCCACTTTCAAGCACGTGCCTTCGAGCGATAAATGCGGATTCAACTTCTCGAAATGCACCTGGCCCGGGATCTCGGCGTGCTGCAGCACGAGCGTAGCTTTGATCAGCCCCGCAACCCCGGACGCGGCTTCCAGGTGCCCGAGGTTGGCCTTGGCCGAACCCAAGTAGCACGCGCTGCCATCGGCACGCGGCGCGCCGATCACCGCTGCCAATGCTTCGACTTCGATCGGATCACCGAGCGGGGTGCCGGTCCCGTGCGCCTCGACGAAGCCCACACGCTCCGGCGTTAGCTGCGCATTGCTCAGCGCTTGGCGCAGCAGCGCCTGTTGCGCGAGCCCATTGGGGGCAGCGAGCACCGTCGAGCGCCCATCTTGGTTCACCGCCGAGCCGCGGATCACGGCCAAAACGCGGTCATTATCGGTGATCGCGTCGCTCAAGCGCTTGAGCACCACCACCCCGCAGCCCTCCCCGCGGATGAAGCCGTCCGCCCGCGCGTCGAAGGTGCGACAGCGCCCAGTCGGCGACATGAAGCCGACCTTGGACAAGGTGATCATCATCTCCGGCGCGAGGATCAAGGACACGCCGCCCGCGAGCGCGGCGTCGCTGTCACCAGAGCGCAGGCTTTGACACGCCAGGTGAATCGCGACCAACGAAGACGAACACGCCGTGTCGACCGAAACACTCGGCCCGCGCAGATCGAGCAAGTACGAGAGCCGGTTCACGAGCACGCTGTGCTGAGTCCCCGTCAGCGTGCGACCGTCGATCCAGTCGCGATCGGCGAGCTGCATGATCGTGTAGTCGTTGTAGTAACTGGCAACGAACGCACCGGTGTTCGAGCCCGCGAGTTGCTCCCGCGACAGGCCGGCATGGTCGAGCGCCTCGATGGCGACCTCCAGAAACAGGCGCTGCTGCGGATCCATGCGCTCCGCCTCGCGACCCAGGATGCCGAAGAACGGCGCGTCGAAGTCGCTGACTTGCGCGAGAAAGCCGCCGCATTTGGCAGCAATTTTGCCCGGCTGCGCGGGGTCCGGATCGTACAGGGCGTCGACATCCCAGCGCTCGCGCGGGACCTCGGTCACGGCGTCCACAGTGCGTTGGAGCAACGACCAATACTCACTCGGCGAATCGGCTCCGCCCGGAAGGCGACAACCCATGCCAATGATGGCGATCGGCTCGGCGCGCGCGATGGGTCCGAGCTGCGCGCGCGCTTGCTTGGCCATCAGCGCAAGCTTGAGGCTCGACAGGCCGCCCAACGAAGGATTCGGTTTCTGCATGCTTAGCCCCCGCCGCGCAGCGCGAGCGCCGCATCCGCGTCCGATAGCGCCGCGATGCCGTCGAACAGCGACGCGACATCCAGATCAGCGGGCGTAAGCGCCGCACTGGGCGCCGCCACTATCGCGGATTCACCGGCCATTTGTTCACACAAGTGCGCGCTCAGTTGCTCAATGGTCGGGTAGTTCCAGGCTAAAGTCGCGGGCAACGGGCATTCCAGCGCTCGCTCCAAGCGATTGCGAAGCTCGAGTGCCATCAGTGAATCCAGCCCCACCGAGCCGAAGGACCGGCGCGCATCCAATTGCTTCGCGGGCCGGTGCAACACAGCGCCGAGCGCTTCGCGCACCATAGCCTCAATCAAGGCACGCCGCGCCAGCACAGATGCCCCGCGCGCGCGCTCCGCAAAGCTATCGTTCGAGCTCGCCGAGTCCGTGCCGGCGGCGACGCGGAACAACGGCCAATCACGGCCGCGCCGAGCTTGCCGAAACTTTGCCCAATCGATCGGCAAAACCGCGAGCACGGCTTCCGGCCGGCTGAGCAGCGCGAGAAACACCGCGCTGCCCTGGGCCCCCGACATTGCGCCCACGCCCACGCGCGCGAGGTCCTCGGCGTTGCGTTCGGCGAGAGCACCTTCGGACAGGCCAATGTTCGCCCAATACCCCCACTGAATGCTGAGCGCATGTTGACCGCGCGCACGCCGCGCCTGGGCTAGCGCGTCCAACCCGGCGTTGGCTGCCGCGTAGTTCGACATGCCGGCCGGGCCCCAAAACGCGCTCATCGAAGACAGCAGCACGAACAAATCCAGCTCAGGCAGTAGCTCATCCAACACTTGCGCACCCGCGAGCTTGGGCGCGAGCACGCGCGCGAAGGCGGCCGCATCCATATCCGGAGTCAAGCGATTGTCAGTAACGGCCGCACCGTGAATCACGCCCGCAATCGGCGGCCAGCCTTCGGCGCGGTAGGCGTCCAGCGCGGCGCGCACTTGCGCTGCGTCTGCCATATCCGCATGCATCAGGTGCAGCGCGGCGCCTGCATGCTCGAGCGCCCGAACGGCCGCAATACGACGTCCCAGCGCAGTCGTAGCGGGCTCAGCGGCCCACACCGAACGCGGCGGCAACGCTGTACGCCCGAGCAAGATCAGGCGCCGCGCCCCGGCTGCAACCATGGCCTGCGCCAGCTCGAGCGCGATGCCACCCAAGCCGCCAGTGAGCAAATAAGCGGCGTCCGGGCGCCAGCGATAACCCGACATGGCTGGCGCCTCCGCCGGCACGAAGCGCAACGCGTAGCGGGCGGTGCCGCGTACTGCGACTTGGTCCTCGTTGCAGCTGGAGCGCAAATGGCGCGCAGCGACCTGCAGTTCCTCGGGCGAGGGTGACGCGCTCAGATCGAGCAGCCCACCCCACCAGCTCGGATGCTCGGCCGCCATCACGCGGCCGGCTCCCCACACGGCGGCTTGCGCAGGCGCCAGCGCACTGGCGGTACCAGGCACAGCCTGTGCTCCCGTCGTGAGCCACCACACGCGCGGAGCGGCTTCTGCAACGCCCCAGACGCGCTGCAAGTCTTGCAGCGCACTGACCGCCTGCCAGGCCGCACGCGAGTCACTCGGCGCCACGCACAGCGCGATGCCGAGCCCGCGCACGCGCGCCGGATCCGCGGCACCCAGCCAGGCCAGCGCGCCCTCGACCGTCGCGACGGCTTCTGCCGTTGCCCCCGACTCACGGAGCGAAGTCGCGAGCGCGCCGCTCCAGGCGGCCTCGCCCACGATCAGCCAATTCAGTCGCGCTTCCGCAGCCGACTCCGACGCGAGCGCTTCCCAACGCGAAATGTAGAGCCAGCTGCGCAGCGTGTCATCCAATGGCGCGGCCCGCTTGCCCCCGCCTTCGCCCGTCACGGGCAAGGCCGAGCTCGACCAATGCCGTTCACGCTGCCACGGATAATGCGGCAGCGGCACCCGCGCATAGCTGCCCGGCTCGAAAATCTTCGCCCAATCAACCGGCTGCCCGGCGATCCAAAGCGCGCCGAACGAAGCCAGCAGCGCGGCTCGTTCGGGCTCCGCGCGGCGCACCGACGCGAGCGTGAGCGGAGCGCTTTCAGCGCCCACTTCGGCCACACTGGCCAGCAGCGTGGGATGCGGGCCTACCTCGATGAAGGCATCAATGCCGTCAGCCAGCATGGTGGCCGCGGCCTTTGCGAACAGCACCGGCTGACGCAAATTACGTCCCCAATACTCGGCTGCGCACTCGCCGACGGTGAGCTTACGCGCCAGCACGGTCGAGTACATGGCGCGCGCAAACGGCCCTGATTGTACGCCGCGAAGCGCGCTTACGAGCTCGCTCACGAGCGGCTGCATTTGCGGGCTGTGCGACGCCACGTCCACCTGCACCGCGCGACAAAACACCGCCTCGGCTTCTAGCTCCTTGAGCAAGGCGGCCACCGCAGCAGGCTGGCCAGAAACGATCGTGCTGCGCGGTCCGTTGCTGGCCGCCATGCTCATCAATTCAGCGCGGCCGGCGATGCGCTCTTGCGTCGCCTCGGCGCCCAGCCCGATCAACGCCATCGCGCCTGCGCCGCTCGTGCGCTGCATCAACGCGCTGCGCGTGCAAATCACCAGCATGGCATCCGCAAGCGATAACGCGCCAGCAAAGTAGGCCGCGCCTGCTTCGCCCAAGCTGTGCCCGACCACCGCCTCCGCTTCGATGCCGTGCGCGCCCCACCATTCAGCGAGCGCGATCTCGAGCGCGAGCAGGGTGGGCTGCAGCACGCCGATTTCGCCCAGCCGGTAGCCCGGCGCTTCGGCGTCTAGCCCCAGCTGCTCGAGCACCGACCAGCCGCGACCGGCGGGCATGGCAGCATCGCAGCGCGTGATCGCGTCGCGAAACACCGCTTCGGTCGCCAGCAACTCGCGGCCCATCCCGAGCCATTGCCCGCCTTGGCCGGAAAAGACGAAGGCAATGCGCCGCGGCGCGGCGCCCACGCGGCCCGTCGCTTCTGCGGCGATCGCGTCGCCCGCGGCGAAGCGACGCAGCTTGTCGACGAGCGCGTCGCGATCGGCGGCCACGAATACGGCGCGGTGATCGAGCGCGGCGCGCTGACATGCAGCCGTGCCGCACACGTCCGCCAGCTCGACATCCGGCTCTGCGCTCAGCGCTTCGGCATAGGAGGAAGCCAGCGCCTGCAGCGCCGCCGGTGTCATCGCCGACAAGATCAACGGCAACACGCGGGGCGCCGTGGCGCGCCGCGCTTGCCGGGCCGGTGCTTCTTCGAGCACCACGTGCGCGTTGGTGCCGGTGATGCCAAAACCGCTTACGCCCGCCAAGCGCGGCGCGCCCGGGTCCGGCCACGCCCGGCGCTCGCGCGGCAAGTCGAAGGGCAGCTCCGCCCAGGGCACGAGCGGATTCAGCTCGTTCAAATGCAGGTTCGCGGGCACCTCCCGGTGCTGGAGAGCGAGCACCGTTTTCAGCACGCCGGCCATGCCTGCCGCGCCTTCGGTATGACCAATGTTGGTCTTCACCGAGCCAACGAGACAACGCAAGCTCGCGTGTCGATCCGCCGTGAGCACGTCGCCCAGCGCGCCCAACTCAATCGGATCACCGGCGCGCGTGCCGGTTCCGTGCGCCTCAACGTAACCCACGCGCCCCGGCGAAACCCCGGCATCCGCATAAGCACGGCGCAACATCGCGGCTTGCCCCGCGCGGCTCGGCGTCGCCAAGTGCCCACTGCCTCGGCCATCGTTATTTACGGCACTGCCGCGAATTACCGCGCGAATCGGATCGCCGTCCGCCAAGGCCTTGGACAGCGGCTTGAGCAGCACGACGCCAGCACCCTCACTGCGCACATAGCCATCGCCTTTCGCGTCGCCGAATTTGCAGTGCCCGTCCGGCGCCATCATCCCGCTTTGCGAGTACGCGATGCTGATGTGCGGTTGCAGGATCACGTTCACGCCGGCTGCAATCGCGAGTGACGACTCACCTGCACGCAAGCTCTGACACGCCAAATGAATCGCGACGAGGGAGGACGAGCACGCCGTATCCAACGTGAGTGAAGGGCCGGTGAAGCCGAAAAAATACGACAAGCGCCCGGACGCCGCGTACCGGCCGCTGCCCGTGGTGGCATACAGATCCAAAGCGTCCGTGTCCGCAAACAGCCGGCTCTCGAAGTCGTTCAGCCACTGCCCGACGAACACCCCGACCGGCTCCGCGCGCAACGCGCCGGGCTCGATGCTGGCGTCTTCCAGCGCTTCCCAGGCCGTTTCGAGCAGCAAGCGCTGCGCCGGATCCAAACTTTCCGCCTCACGCGGCGAGATGCCAAAAAATTCAGCGTCGAACTGCTCGAGGCCGTCCAGAAAACCACCCCAGCGGCTGAACATGCGCCCGGGCGTTGCCGGTCGCGCATCGTAGAACCGCTCGAGCTCGATGCCGTCCCGCGCGATCTGCGTGATCGCGTCGCGGCCCTCGGCGAGCAGCTGCCAGAGCGCTTCGGGAGTGTGGGCGCCCCCTGGAAACCGACATGCAACCCCGACGATCGCAATCGGCTCGTGGGGCGTGAGCGCGTCGCTGCTCGCGTGCTCGTGGCTCATGGTGGCCCCGGCCAATGCGCGGCAATGTCAGCCAGCAGCGCGGCTTGCTGCGCGATCAAATAGAAGTGATTCCCCGCGAACGTGCGCACGCGCACCTCGCGCTCCGCCACACGTTGCCAACCCGGCAATTGAGCAGGCCGCGGGTGTCGATCGTCAGTGCCGCCGTACACGTGCACGGGGCAGCGCAGCTTGCGCGCAGTGCTGGGCGCGTAACGCTCAATCGCGGCAATGTCTGCGCGCAACGTAGGCAACAGCAACTCCAGCAGCTCCGGCTCTTGCCGCACGGCTTCTGGAATCGCGCCGTAGCGCAACTGCAGCTCGTCCAGAAATGCCTGCTCGGGCAATGCGTGCACGGGCGGGTGCGGATCAGGTTCGTCCGGCGCGCGACGACCGGACACGAACACCTGCTCGGGACCCGGTTGCGGCCCGAGCTCGAGCGCGAGCGCGAGTTCGAACGCGAGCAACGCGCCCATGCTGTGCCCGAAGATGGCGTACGGCAGATCCGCCGCCGCTTGGATGAGCGGCGTCACGGCAGCCACGATGTCCGGGATGCGGTCGAACGCCGGCTCACGCAGGCGCGCTTCACGCCCCGGCAGTTGCACAGCCAACACTTCCACGTCACTGGGCAGCCCCTTCGGCCAACCGCGAAATGTGGCGGCGCCGCCACCTGCGAACGGAATGCAGAACAAACGGCGCCGCGCTGTACCGGAGCCGCCAAGACGAGACAGCGTGGCCGCACGTGCTCCGCTCGTCACGGTTGGACCGCCCTGGTTTCGGACACGGGAAAGCAACGCGCCATCCAATCACCGACTGCGCGCAGCAGCTTCGCTCTGCTTTCATTGTCGCTAATGGTGTGGTCGGTCTCCGGCATGAACTCCAGCCGCAGCTGATGGCGGAAATCCAACCCGGGCATTAGATCGAACAACTGGTCACGGTAGTTGTACACGTGATTCACGCCGCCGGTGAACACGAGCATGAGCTGCACACCGCGGGCAATCACCTGCTCGAATGCGACGCGAATTTGCTCGGCGGTCACCTGCGTGATTTCTTGACGCTCGGCATAGTCCTGTGAGGCCTGCGCTAGCGCCATGCGGCGCTGGCGGCTGAGCGCACGCGGTAACATCGGGTGGCGCAGCGTGATCAACGCGCCCCAGGTGGCTGCGTGCAAGAAGCGGCGGCTCAGGTGCAGCACCCGGCTCCGCCGACTGCGGGCGACGGTCGGATCGATGAGCAGCGCGCCAACGACACGAGTATCTGAAAACGTGGTCAGCATGCTGTGGTTCGCGCCCGAGCACAGCCCACACATGATGAAGGAAGTGCCGCCCCGGGTTTGCTCCAGGAAATCGAGGGCGGCACTGATGTCGGAAAGAGCAGCCCGGCTGAGGGAAGCGCCGCCGCTGGCAGCGTCCGAGTCACCCAGGCCGGACAGGTCGAAGCGCAGCACCGAATAGCCCTCACTGGCGAGTGTTCGCGCCAAATCCACATACAGCCGGTTGGGGCCAACATGGTGCACGATGCCTGCGTTGACGATCACTACGCACGGGCCGTTCAGGCGCGCGTCGCGCGGCGTCGAAAGAATGCCCGCCAAGCCCTGACGAGGTCCAAAGCGGACCGCTCGTTCGCGCAGCGCCGGCGTCACGAGAAGAGCTCCACCATGCGCTCCAGCGCCGCGTGCGGGAGGCTACCGGCAAACGGAGCTTCATCCTCGCGCCAGGTGTGACCGGGAGTCTGTTCCACGTGAACTCCGGTGCCGCCTGCTTCCAGGGCGCGCACCAAATGCGCGCGATCCGACAACGCTTCGGAGTGAAACAGGGTGACCGCCGCCTTGCTCGGCTGCTGAAATTCCGCGGGCTGAACCGCCTCGATAGCGGCACGCATCGTCTTCGTCAGCGGGCAGCCAAGCAGGTGCAACGTGCCGTCGGCTGAGAGACGAGTGCGCGGGCGTGCCAGAGACCAGCGGTCGATCTCCGCTTGCGCCTTGACCAAGTCATTCAAGTAGCTGCTGCCATTGACGACGGGATCCCACATCACCACTTGGTGCACGTCCGCGCGCTGCTGCGCCAAACGCCAAGCGACGACCGCTCCCAGACGGATGCCGAACGTGGCCGCGGTTTCGTACCCGGACATGTCGCGTAGCTCGTCCAGCGCGATGGCTGCGTCCTCGCACCAGCTTGCCAAATCACCGTCTTGACGCTTGCCGGCGGAGTCACCCGTGCCGTAGTAGTCGAAACGCAGCACGTGGTAGCCGCTGTCGCTCAAGCGCGTTGCCAGGCGGCGCACCACGCGGTGCGACACGAAATATTCCGGCCCCCAAGGCGGACATAGTAGCGCCGCTCCACGCGCCGAAGTGGCCTTCAATGGCGGGTGATACGCGCCGAAGAGCTGCCGACCGGAGCTGCCGAAGAACAGCAAATTCATCGCGCTGGCGGGGCTCCCGAGTGCAGGCCGTCGCACACTTCAGCGAGCTGCCCAAGTGTCCGAAAAAAGAGCAACCGCGGGTCAATGGGGCGACCTGCGTGCGTGGCGAGCTCGTGTGCCGCGCGCATGGCGAGCAGCGAGTGCCCGCCCAAGTCGAAGAACGTATCGGCCAGCGTGACGCGCTTGACGTTCAAGAGCCGCATCCAAATATCGGCGATGGCGCGCTCGGTAGGCGTCGAGGGCGGACGGCTGTCCGCATGCGGCGAGGATTCCGAGGCGAAGGCATCGGGCAGCGCGCGGCGATCCACCTTGCCGTTGGGCGTCAGTGGGAACTTGTCGACCAGCGAAAAAATGGCGGGAATCATGAATTCCGGCAAGCGCTGGCGCAAGAAGCGGCGCAGCTCACTGCCGGTGCAATCCTCGGATTCGCGCAGCTGGATCCAGGCCACGATGCGCGGGTCATCTGCCGCCACCGAGCGCACATCCACCACGGCTTGCTTTACGGATGGATGACTAGCGAGCACCGCCTCGACCTCACCCGTTTCGATGCGGTAGCCGCGCACCTTCACCTGGCCGTCGAGACGGCCCAGGTGCTCGAGCTGCCCGTCGGCGCGCCAGCGCCCCAAGTCACCCGTGCGGTACATGCGCTTGCCAGGGGCATTCGGCTCTTCGATGAAGCGTTCTGCCGTGAGCTCGGGGCGCTGATGATAGCCGAGCGCGACACCATCCCCGGCAATGCAGATCTCGCCCAACGCGCCGATGGGGGCCAAGCGCTGCTGCGCGCCCAGCACATAAATGCGCGTGTTCGCGATGGGCTTGCCGATGCTGATCGGGCCGTCTTCGACCTCGGCCATTGTTGACCAGACCGTGGTCTCGGTCGGTCCATAGGCGTTCCACAGCGTGCGCACGCGCGGGCGCAGCCACGCGGCCAACGCTGGCGGCAGCGGCTCTCCGCCAACGATCGCCGTCAATTCCGGGTTTCCTGGCCAATTCGCGTTCATCAGCAAGCGCCAACCGCTGGGTGTCGATTGCAGCAAAGTGGCACCGGAAGACGCGACCAGCGCCGCGAGCCGCGCGCCATCACTGACCACTTCACGATCCGCGAGCACCACGCGCGCGCCGAGCACGAGCGGCAGAAACAGCTCCAAGACCGAAATATCGAACGAGGGTGAGGTCACCGATAGCAGCACATCGCGCGCGCCAAATCCGACGCAGCCGCGCATCGCGCTCAGGAAATTGCTCACCGCCGAGTGCGGAATGAGCACGCCCTTCGGCGTGCCGGTCGAGCCTGAGGTGTAGATCAGGTACGCAACGTCCTCCGGATTGGGCGGGACGAGCGAGCGCGAAACCGGTGCAGCCTCCGCCTGGGCGGGGTCATCCACGACCAGCAACGCGGCAGCAACGCCGGTTTTCGCCAAGATCGGCAGCATTGCGCGGGTCGTGATGACTTGCTGCGCGCCGCTATCCCGCAGCATGAGCGCGATGCGCTCGGCTGGGTACGTCGGATCGACTGGCACATACGCCGCGCCCGACTTGAGGATCGCGAGCAGACCAATCGGCAACGCCGACGAGCGATCCGTCGCCAGCGCTACGAATTTACCGGCCGCGGCGCCGCCCGCGCGCAGGCGAAGGGCCAGCTGGTTGGTCAGGTCATCGAGCGCGCTGTACGTCAAAGTGCGGTCGCTGGCCACGACGGCAGTCGCGCTCGGGTTCTCGGCCGCCGCGCGCGCGAACTGCGCGACCAACGTCGCGCGATTCACATCGCGCTTCGTGTCGTTGAAACGATCCACGAGCTCCGCGCGTTCGTCCGCGCCGAGCAACGGCAACTCGGAAATTCGCAACGAGCGATCGGCCGCGGCACCCGCCAGAAGTTGCTCGACGTGCCCGGCAATACGCCGAACCGTGGCCGCCTCGTACACGTCCGCGCGGTATTCGTACGACCCCGTGAGCCGACCTTCGCGCTCGGTCACGAACAAAGTCAGATCGTAGAGCGCGCCGCCGCTGCTAATCCGAATCACGCCCGCGTCTGGCGCATTGTGTTGCACCACCGCCATTTGGAACAGGGGCGAATGTTGCAGCGAACGCTCGGGATTCACGGCCTGCACCACGCGCTCGAACGGCACTTCTTGATTTGCGTGACCTTCCAAGAAGGCTTCCCGAGCCCGCTCGATCAGCGTGCCAAAGCTGGGGTCATCCGCGACATCGAAGCGCAACACAATCGGGTTCAGGATGGGCCCGATCATGCCTTCCAACGCTTCTTGCTCGCGCGTGCCTAGCGGGCTGCCGAGCGCCAAATCGGTCTGACCGGTGTGCCGATGCAGCACGGCCGCGAAGGCCGCCAGCAGCACCGTGTACAGCGTTGTGCTGGACTCCCGAGCCAGCGCGCGCACCGCGTTGTACAAAGGCTCGGGCCAATGGAATTCGTGCGTAGCCGCTGAGCTAACGCCCTCCGCGAACGCGTGGTCACGCGGGAACATGGAAACGTTGGGCAACCCTGCCAGGCGCTGCTTCCAATACGCGAGACGCGCGACTCCGCTCGGGTGCTCACTCAGCTTGCGCTGCCAGCGGGCGAAATCCGCATATTGCAACGCTGGCGGCGGTGCCGCTGGGCGGCCTTCAGCGATGGCGGCGTACTCCGCTTGCACGTCGCGCACGAGCAAGGCGAAAGACCACGCGTCGAGCGCAATATGGTGCGCGGAGACCAGCAGCGCCGCGCGCTCTTCTGCGGTCCGGAAAATCTGGAAGCGCACGGGGGAGTCGCTCGAGAGGTCGAACGGCGTGCGGATCGCCTCGCTCAGCGCGCGGTCGAGCGCGGCGTCGCGCTCCCCCTCGGCCAGACCGCGCAGGTCGGTGTGCCCAATGTGAGTGGTCTCGGGCGGCGAAACGCGAGCCACCGGTGCATCCCCATCCAAGGCAAAGCGCGACCGCAGGATCTCGTGTTTGGCGACGACGCGGCGCAGGGCTGCCTCGAGGCGTTGGGCGTCAATGGCTTCGGACGGCCGAAACGACGATCCGAAATTGTACGTCGTGAGTTCGGGCTCCAAGCGGTGCAGCACCCACAGCCGCTCCTGAAAGAACGACAGGGGCAGCTGCGAAGCAGCGCGAGGCGTAGGGGTAAGCGGCGGGGCCTGCGCAGCCGAAAGCTCGCGCAGCAGCTCTTCTTTGCCCGCGACCAAGGCCGCCTCGAGCTCGGGAGTCATGCGGCCCTTAGGCGCGTTGACGCGTAACCGCCCCGCCTCCACGCGCACGTGGATATCGAGGGCACGCAACTGGTTCAACAGCTCGGTCGGCGTCACAGCTCGAACTCCTCACGCTCTCCGGCCGGCTCACTGCTCGTGGCAGCCGGCCTTAGCCCGCGTTGCGCGCTCACTAGTTCAGCCAATTGCCCCACCGTGGGCGCGTCGAACATCACGCGTAGCGGCAGGCGCACCGCGAACTGTTCGTCAATGCGCGCCAGAATGCGCGTTGCGAGCAGCGAGTGGCCCCCGAGCTCGAAAAAATTGTCGTTCGCGCCAACCGGCCGCACGCCCAGCAGCTCCTCCCACATTGCGGTGAGCAGCGCTTCGACATCGCCGCCGGAGGCCGAGTCAGCGCGTGGCGGCGAGGCCGAGCCTGCGGCGCCGCTAGCGCTCGTCGTGGGCGCGTTTGCCGCGATCGTGGCCGCACGCCGCAGCGCGCCCAGCACCCGCCCCACTTCGAGTGGCGAGACCACGTATTGCGGCAGCCCAGAAGCAAGCGCGCGCCCGAACGCTTCTGCGCCGCGGAGCGGCGGAATGCCGGCGTTCACGTAAGCCCTTCGCGCCTCACGCATTGCCGCGGGCACTACCACGCGCTCCGCCATCCCGACGTCGCGCCACGCGTCCCAAGCAATAGAGAGCACTTGACGCCACGCAGCGGGCTTGTGTGAAGAGAGCACATAGGCATCCAGGTAAGCGCACGCCGCACCGTACGCGCAGCCACCGGCAGCGCCGACTACGGCGCTGATCGAGCTGAACAGGACGCAGAAATCCAGCGGAGTTGCGCCCAGCACCTGCGCCAACACGCGTGTGCCCAAGACCTTGGAGCGCAGCACTGCCTCGGTTTCGGCCGGCTCGGAAAACGCGAGCGCGCTGCCGCCTGCGACACCTGCAGCGTGAATCACGCCGTCCACGCCGCCCCAGCGCGCGCGCGCCTCTTCCACAACGCGGCGCATCGCAGCTTCGTCCGCGATGTCCGCCGCGACCACCAGCACCTCGCTGCCGCTCGCTTCGAGCTCGCGGACACGCTTCAAAATTTGCAGCGTCGGATCGGCGGCCTCGTGCGCGGCGGCGTACGCGTCCCAAGAGTCGCGCGGCGGCAAGGGCGTGCGCGCGGTGAGGATGAAGCGGGCCTGCACGCGCGCGGCGATCCAGTGCGCGAGCGTGAGCCCGATGCCGCCAGCTCCACCCGTTATCAGGTAAACGCCCTGGGGCTTCAGCGGCAGCGGGCTCTGCTCCAGCGCCGGCAGGCTCATTTCGGCGTAACGCCGCACCCAGCGCGAGCGGCTGCGCTGAGCAACGAAGGGCTCGCTGTCATTCGCGCTCAGCTCCTCGAGCAGCGCTTGAGCCGCGTGCTTGCTCCACAGCGCGTCGGTTGCCTCGCTCAGATCGAGCGCGCACAGCTGCAGGCCTTCTCGCTCAGCAGGCAGCGCGAGCACCACGCCCGCCACTAACGCCCGACTCGGCGCGCTGATCGGCTCGCCCAGCACGCTTTGTGCCCCAGTTGTCGCAATGACGACGCGCAACGGTTCGGGCACCGTGAGCAGCGCACGGGCGAGCGCCATGAGCTCGTGCAGCGGCCGCGCTGCGTCGGCGTGTTCAGCGCCGACGGCGTTCCACAGGTGGAGCACACCCGAAAGCCGGCGCCCTGCGAGCGCACCAAGCAGCTCCGCATAATCGGCGTCTGCATCCGGACGGAGCGCGTAGCTATCCGCGCCCTCAGCGCTGAATCCCTGAGCTGCGCGGACCAGCACCGGCTCTCCGCCGGCCGCGCGCAGTAACGTGCACAGCTCGCTCGTGAGTTCGTTCTGAGCGCCAAAAACCAACCAGGTTCCGCTGACTGAACGGCGCCCGGTAGCCCCCAAAAGGCTGCGCTCCCAGGTCGGTAAGTGAAACCAATCCTTCAGATCCTCACGTCGAAAGGCGGCTGCACTGTCCTCGGGCGCGCCCGGCGTAGTAGCGGGCGCGGCAGCGAGCGCAGGCGGGTCGACCCAATGTCGCTTCCGCTCGAACGGATACGCGGGCAAGGCAATGCGGTGCAGTTGCTCGTCCGCATGCACGCCCGCCCAGTTCACCGCCACGCCGGCCAACCAGAGCTTCGCCGTTGCCGTCAGCACGGCGTCCAACTGCGCTCGCTGCTCACGCGGGTGCGGCAGTGACGCAATCACGCGCGCCGCGCCCTCCCTACCCAAGCTGAGGCGCGCCAACGAAGCTAACGCGGTGCCCGGCCCCACCTCCAAGAACATCAAACTCGGATCGGCGCTCAGCGTTGCCACGCCAGCGGCGAACAACACCGAACCGCGCAGGTGTTCCAAGTAATAATCGGGGGAGGTGGCCTGCTCGGGTCGAATCCATGTGCCGGTCACGTTCGACACGTAGCGCTTGCTGGGCGCAGAAAGCAGAACTCGCGCCAAGACCTCACGAAACGGCGCGAGCGCGGGCTGCATCATTGCCGAATGAAATGCGTGGGAGGTGTGCAAGCGGCGATGCTCGATGCCCGCCAGCGTCAGCTCAGCGGCAAGCTCGGCAATCGCAGCTGGGGCGCCGGAGACACTGCACAAGGCGGGCGCATTCACGGCTGCAATTTCGACGCCCGGGCGCAGCCGCGCGCCAAGCTCCGCCGCGGGCAAACTCACCGCGAGCATCTCGCCCGGCGCTAGCGCCTGCATCAGCCGTCCGCGCGCGGCGACCAGCGTCAGCGCGTCCGCAAGTGAGAACACGCCCGCCAAATGCGCAGCGACGTACTCACCAATGCTGTGCCCGAGCATAGCGGCGGGCTGCACGCCCCACGCCATCCACAACATGGCCAGCGCGTACTCGGTCACGAACAAGAGCGGCTGCGTGAGCCGGGTTTCACTGAGCTGGGCGTCCGTGCCCTCGCGCAGCAAGTCGCGAATATCGCAGCCGAGCGGGCCGCGCAGGAGCGCAGCGCAGCTATCGATCGCCGCGCGCAACACGGGCTCGCCCTGGTACAGCTGCCAGCACATGCCAGCGTGCTGACTACCTTGGCCGCTGAACAGGAACGCCACCGGGCGCGCGGCACCCTCATGAACGCCGCTCAGCACGGGCGCGCGCTCCGGGGCAGCCAGCGTCACAATGGCTTCAGCAACATCGTGCGCCACGAGCGCGCGCCGATGCGGAAAAGCTCGTCGCCCGAGCTGCAGGGTATAGGCAACGTCCGCCAAATTCAGGGATGGGTGGGCGCCCAGATGGGCGCGCAGGTTCGTCGTGGCTGCGTCCAGCGCTTGCGCTGTGCGCGCCGAAAGCACGAGCAGATGCTGCGCGCGATGCGACACCGAAGGTGCCAGCTCGGGCGCTTCCTCCAGCACCACGTGAGCGTTGCTGCCTCCGATGCCGAACGAGCTAACGCCCGCGCGGCGCGGCCCATTGCTGCTCGACCACGGCTCGACCACGGTGGGCACGCGGAACGGTGAGCTCTCGAGCTCCAGCCGCGGGTTGGGCGCCTGAAAATGCGCCAACGGCGGGATCTCACGCTGCCCGAGCGCGAGCGTCGCCTTGATCAGCCCCGCCACCCCTGCTGCCGCATCCAGATGGCCGAGGTTCGCTTTCAGCGAGCCCAACGCACAGAACTGGCGCTCCGCGGTCGAAGCGCGAAACACCTGCGTGAGCGCCGCGATCTCGATCGGATCCCCGAGCGGCGTGGCCGTGCCGTGGGCTTCCAGGTAGGTGATGCTGCGCGGGGCAACGCCCGCCAAGGCTTGGGCGGTGGCAATGGCTTCCATCTGCCCGTCTACGCTGGGAGCGGTGTAGCCCGCTTTGCCCGCGCCGTCGTTGTTCACGGCCGCGCCTTTGATTACCGCGTAAATCGTGTCGCGATCGGCGAGCGCATCCTGCAAGCGCTTGAGTACGACGATGCCCGCACCGGCACCCGCGCGCGTCCCCTGCGCTTGCACATCAAACGGGCGGCACACGCCGTCCGGCGAGAAGATCATGCCTTCTTGAAACTGATACCCCGTGCGCTGGGGAAAACCGATCGACACCCCGCCAGCAAGCGCCATGTCGCATTCGCCCCGTTGCAGCGAGCGACATGCAACCTGCACGGCCACGAGTGAGGTGGAGCACGCGGTCTGAATCGTCATGCTCGGCCCGTGTAGGTCGAGCTTGTAGGAAGCGCGCGTGCACAAGAAATCCTTGTCGTTGCCGATCATCAGCTGATAGCCGCCGACCGAAGCCAACAGGGAGCGATCCGGCAGCAGCTGGCTGAGCAGATAGCTATTCAGGCTGGAGCCCGCGTACACACCAACGCTCGTGCCGGGCGCTTCTGCGCCGTAACCCGCGTGGTCCAGCGCCTCCCAAGCGCACTCCAAAAACACACGCTGCTGCGGATCGATGACTTGTGCTTCACGCGGCGAATAGCCGAAGAAGGCCGCGTCGAACAAATCGACGTCCTCCAGGACGGTCCCGCGCGCAACCCAGCCGGGGCGCGCGCGCATCGCGGCATCCACGCCGGCCGCTTCCAGCTCAGTGTCGGTGAAGTTGGTTAGGCAATCCACGCCCGCCCGCAGATTCGCCCAGAACGCCTCTAGCGAGGCGGCCCCGGGAAAGCGGCCGCTCATGCCCACGATGGCGATCGGCGGAAATGGCGATTCGCTCACGTTCGCTCCATCCTCAAACCACTACCTGGCGGGCGGCGCGGGCTTGAGCCCGCTCCAAACCGGCGGCGGTTCGGTCCCCGACAGCTGACACCAACTCCGCTTGCGCGGCGACGGTCGTGCGTTGAAACAAGTCCACGATCGTGACCTCAGCCTCGAATTCTCGGCGCAGCAGCGCGTGCGCCTTGATCACGAGCAGCGAGTGCCCGCCGAGATCGAAGAAATTCTCGTACAGACCGACGCTCTCCAGGCGCAGCACCGAGCACCAGATGGCGGCCACGCGCCGTTGCGCGTCAGTCATTACCACGCTCTCCAGCGCGGCTGCGGCCCGGGTGGCTTGTGGCACCGGCAGGGCCTTGCGGTCCACCTTGCCGTTCGGGGTCAAAGGCAAAGCCGCGAGCGGTACGATGGCAGAGGGTACCATGTACTCGGGCAAGCGCGTGCGCAGCCTGCTGCGCAGCTCTTCCACCGGCAGCTGCTCGGGAATCACCGGCACGACATACGCAACCAGCCGCTGATCCCCCGGTGAATCCTCACGCACGATCACCGTGCTGCGGCGCACGGCTGGGTGCTCGGCGAGCACCGCCTCTATTTCCCCGAGCTCGATGCGGTACCCGCGTAGCTTCACCTGGTGGTCGCGGCGCCCCACGAACTCCAGCGCAAGATCACCGCGCAACCGCACGACGTCACCCGTGCGATACACGCGCTCCGCGGCGCGCCCGGGCACACTGAGGGTAACGAATTTCTCCGCCGTCAGCTCGGGGCGCTCGCGATAGCCGCGCGCGACGCCCTCACCGCCGATGCAGAGCTCGCCGGCCACGCCGATGGGCGCGGGACGCCCCGCCGCATCCAGCACGTACACAGTCGTGTTGGCGATGGCGTGTCCGATCGGAATGTCACGCTCGGAGTCGGTGACCCGCTGCAGCGTCGACCAAACGGTGGTCTCGGTCGGGCCATACATGTTCCATAGAGCCTGAACCCGCGCCGACAAATCACGCGCCAGATCGCGCGGCATGGCTTCGCCGCCGCACAGCGCGACCAAGTCTGCCTTGCCCGCCCAGCCCGCGTCGAGCAGCAGCCGCCAGGTGGCTGGCGTTGCCTGCATCATCGTCGCACCACAAGCTTCGATTCGTTCGCGCAAGCGTTCCCCGTCGAGCACATCGCCGCGGGACGCGATCACGGTTTTTGCCCCCACACTCAAGGGCAGAAATAGCTCGAGCCCCGCAATGTCGAAGGACGGCGTGGTGACGGCCAAGAGCACGTCTGCACGATGCAGGCCCGGTTCGGCGCGCATTGCGTGGAGGAAGTTTACGAATTGCCGGTGCTCGATTTCCACGCCTTTGGGACGGCCGGTCGAGCCTGAAGTGTAGATGACGTAAGCCAGGTCACTCGGTGTTACCGACGCAGCAGGCGCGCCCATTGGCTGGGCGGCCAACAAGGCCGCATCCTCATCCAGCAGCAGCAGCGGCACCTGGGCACCCTCGACAGAGGCACGGCACTTGGCCTCGGTGACCACGTACGCCACTTGGGCGTCCTGCAGCGTGTAGCTCAGGCGCTCGGCCGGATGCGCGGGGTCGACCGGCACGTACGCGGCGCCGGCCTTGAGCACGCCGAGCAGCGCGACTGGTAGCCGCGCCGAGCGATCTAAGCACACCCCAACCAGCGAGCCACGCCCCACGCCGCGAGCGCGCAGCAGGTGCGCCAATTGATTGGCGCGCTGTTCGAGCATGGCATAGCTCAAGCGTTCTTCCGAAGCCTCCACCGCGATGCCTTCGGGGTTGCTTAGAGCGACCGCGTGGATGAGGTCCTGCACGCAGCGCGAGCGGTCATGCTCCGAAGCGGTCTCGTTCACCCGGCCCAGCAACGCCCGCCCATCCGCTTCGCTCAGCAGCGGGACATCACGCACGGTTTGCTCGGCATTGGAAACGAGCTCACTGAGCAACGTGAGGTACTGCGCGTGCATTCGTTCGATCGTCGCAGCGTCGAATAAATCGGTGGCGTACTCGTAGGCCATGCGCAGCTCGCCCTCCTCCAGCTCGTCCATCTCGAGCGTGAGGTCGAAGCGAGAGCTCACGGTCATCTCACTCAAATCAACGATGTCGACCTCGAGGCCAGCAGGCTTCATGCGTTGCTGCGGAAAGGAATGCAGCGTAAATAGCACCTGGAAAATCGGATTGTGGCTCGGGCTGCGTTCTGGCCGCAGCGCCTCCACCAGGCGATCGAAAGGCAATTCTCGATGATCGAACGCGCGCAGCACCGTGGCTTTCACCTGCGCTAGGAACTCCGAGAGGCGCGGATTGCCTGCCAAGCGACCCCGCAGGATCAGGTTGTTCACGAAGCACCCGATCAGCGCCTCCCACTCCGGCCGATCCCGATTCGCAAGTGGGGAAGCGACGACGATGTCTTCTTGCCCGGAGTAGCGGAACAACAGCACTTGCCAGCCAGCGAGCAGCGTCATGTACAGCGTGACGCCATGGCTGCGGCTGAACGCCTTCAGCGCCTCCAGCTGCTGCTTCGGCATGCGCAGGCTGCGCCGCTTACCGCGATAGGATTGCACCGGCGGGCGCGGACGGTCCGTCGGAAGCTCCAGCACCGCGGGCGCGCCCGCTAGCTCCCTTTGCCAATAGCTCAGCTGGCGCGCAAACAGGCCCGAGCTCAGTTGATCCTGCTGCCACGCCGCAAAATCGAGGTACTGAAACTCGAGCGGCTGCAGCGGCGAAGGTTTGCCTTGGAGTTCCGCGTCGTACACGGCGCAGATTTCGCGCGCAGCCACGCTCAGAGACCAACCGTCGGAAGCAATGTGGTGCATGCACAGCAGCAACCGATGCTCGTCGGCGGCCAGCTTCACGAGCAGGAAGCGCGCCATCGGACCGCGCGCCAAGTCGAAGGGCTCGTACGCGCGCAGCAGAATCAGGCGCAGCGCCTCGGCTTCTCGCGCCGCGGGATCGAGCGTGGATAAATCCAGCACGTTTACCGTCGTGCCCGCGTCAGCGCGAATTTCCGCGCGCGGATTGCCATCTTCCTCGTGCAAGCAAAAACGCAAGGATTCGTGGCGTCGGATGAGCGCGTCCAGCGCGCGCGTCAGCGCAGGCTGGTTCAACAGGCCGCGAACGCGCAGGATCAAGGGAATGTTGTAGTGGGCCGTGCCCGGCTGCATGCGATCAAAGAACCACAGCCGGCGTTGTGCGAACGAGATGGGCAGGGGCCCGGTGCGGGGCACGCGCCGCAGCCCTTGGTGCGCGTTCGCCGCGCTCAATGCGCTCACGAGCTCAGCCTTGCGCCGCGCCAGCTGCGTCTTGAGCTCGTCGTCCAAGGCGCCGGCGGGGGCATTGAAGCGCAGCTTTTCGCCCTCCAACCGCACGCGAATGTCGCGTGCGGCGAGCTCGGCCAAGAGCGCTTGTAGCGATGCATCCGGCGTTTGCGCGTGAGGCGAGAGCGCGTCCAACGTGGCGGCAGGGTTTTTGATCGCGCCCGCCAAAATGCCCACGAAGTGCGTCGCGAAGCGCTGCGCAGTCGCAGCGTCGAACAGATCCGTGCTGTAGCGGAGCTCGATGTCGAGCGCGCCCTCTTGCTCCGCGAGCTGCAGCGAAAGGTCGAATTGCCCCTCGAGTTGGTGCAACGGATAGGGCGCGAACGGGAGGCCAAGGCCGGCGCTCGCGGTGGACGACGCGGCGCGCATCTGATCCAAGCTCAGCGCCGAGAAAAATACCTCGAACAACGGAGAGCGACTGGGATCGCGCGCGCCTTGCGAGTGCTGCACCATCAACGGTAACGGATAATCTTGGGCGTCCAGGGCCTCATGCACGGTTTGACGCACATCCCGCAGCAGCTCGCTGAACGTCATGCCGGAGCGCACGCGAGTACGAAGCGGCACCGGATTCACGAAATAACCCACGACGCGCGCGAATTCCTCCTGGCTGCGGCCCGCAGTGGGCGTGCCCACCACCAGATCTTCGTTGCCCGTGAGTCGGAAGAGCATGGTGTCGAACGCGGCCAACAAGACCGCGAACAGCGTGGTCGAGTGATCGCGTGCCAATGCGCGAATTCCGGTCAACAGCTCGGGGCTGACGGTTTCTGCGTGGGTCGCCCCGCGAAACGACTTGCGCGCGGGGCGTGGGCGATCCGAAGGCAAATCAAGCTCAGCCGCGGCCGGCTGCAAACGGCGCTGCCAGTATGCCGCCAACCGCTGGCCTTCCGGCGCTGCGAGCAGCCGGCTTTGCCAATCTACGAAATCTGCGTACTCCCGCTCTGCACGGCGCGTCACGGTCGGCTCGAGACCCAGCGCTTCGGCATGCAGCGTCCGAAGGTCATCCGCCATGATGCCGAGGGACCAAGCGTCCGCCGCAATGTGGTGCACGACGGTGAGGAGCACGTGATCTCCCGGCGCCCGAGTGTAGAGCGCCGCGCGAAAAATAGGCCCGGTTTCCAGGCTAATCGGCTGGCGGCAGTCCGCCAGCACGCGCTCTCGTAACGCGCCTTCTGAAAGCCCGGGAACGTAGTGCTCCTCGAACGCAACCTCGACCCAGCCGACCGTGCGCTGGGTGGGCTGGCCGTCCTCGCCCAGGTGATAGGTCGTGCGCAGCATCGCGTGGCGATCGGTCAGGGCCTGAAGCGCGTCGCGCATGATGGCCGGTTCGAGCTGCGACGTCACACGCGATGCGGACGCGAGGTTGTATGCCGTGCTGTCCGGCGCGCCCAGCGCGATGAACCAAAGCGCCCGTTGATTGTAGGAAAGCGGCGCATGGGTAACGCTGGCGGCTGCGTGTTGGCGCAGCGCTGTGATCACCTCGGCGCGTTGAGCCCCGAGCGCGGTCCGTTGCTCCTCGGACAGAGCGCCCCGCGGCCCGCGAAAGCGCAACCGGGAGCCTTCTAGCCACAGCGTGACGCCAAGCCTCGCGACGTCAGCGAGAAGCTCAGCGACACTCACCGTGCGCCCTCGCGCGCGAGGTTCGATCCAACCGTGTACCGAGGCTTAATTGTTGACACCTTCCGTCCCCTCACGTCACGCGGCCTGCCCGTATGAGCAGGACTCTCCAACACCGAAGCATCGTAATATACCCTGGGCTTGATTTGGGCCCTTAGCGTGTACAGCGCAAAGAAAGACTCATCGGCCCGGCCTTCGGAAGCCGGAAACACGCGCTCTTCAGCGCTTCATCGAGCCGCTGAGAGTCCTGAGAACCGTGAATAACCGACGAGCCTGTGGGAGCCCCACCCACCCACCGCAAAGCGCAAAACGCGCTGCGGAACGCAAGGATTCCAGGCAGCGATAAGCTTCCACTGTCACAACTCACATTTCGTCCACCCCGAGGCCCGAGAGCCTGCTTATGCAAGTGCGTTGGGACCAATCGCAGATTGAACGATCTTGCGCTGCCGGCTCCAACACAACATGTGATTCGTGAGGTCTCACAATTCGCGCTGGGCGCGCTCGCATGTCCCACGCTTAGCACTGGGGCAGATGTGCACGAGGCAATCAGTCACAGCGACGTCAGCATGGCGCTTGCAATGCCTGGGGCATGGCCCGCTTTCACTTCCTTCGAACGGTGGCAATCACGGCGAGTGGTCTGGCTTACGCATGCTCATCCAGCACGGGCACCGATTCAAGCGCACGGCCGGCAGGCAGCGGCGGCGCGTCAGCCGCACTCACGATTCACGGCGCGGGCTCCGCCGATCGTTCAGAAGCTGCTTCAGCCGGGAAAAGCCCTGAAGTCAGCGCCGAACGCGCCACGTCGGACATGACGGGAAGCGCAGGCATGACGAGCGATGAAGACACCGCGACAGGTGAGGGCGGCTCGGCGGGCGAGGGCACGAGTGGTTTTGTACCGCCGCCAGCGGACGCACTCCCCACCGAGGATCAGGCGCACACTCAGTGTGATCTGAACGGCGGCTGCGTCTCAAAGTGCACCGACCAAACCGTCACTTGCACGGTGCAGTCGCTCGGGTTCGCGTGCGAGATGGAAGGCTTTGTCGGCGCATCCAAAGAAGTCGCCTGTGGCCAACGTGCGGTCGTCGGTACTGCCTGCTGCGGCGGCTGTGGCTGCGTCCCCGTTGAAGTCTTCTTCGACGGCACGAGCTGTTGGCAGGGCATTCCGGCCTGCACCACCTTCGCATTCACGAATAAGTTCTACGACCCGCACGGCCCTGGCGGAGGCGTGGGCGCCGCATTCTCACTACCGGGCAGCGTCCCTGGCTCGTTCTTTCTCGGGGCAGCTGGAGCCGACTTTGGCGCGCCGCCGGCGGCTGGCGGCGCTGGCTCGGCCGGGAGCGCGGGGACGCCCAGCGGCGGCACAGCGGGTGTCAGCGACGGCAGTGGCGGCGCGGGCGCGCCAGCCGGCGGCAGCGCGGGAACAGGAACGGCGGGTGCCAGTGCAGGAAACGGCGGCGCAGGAAGCGCAGGAAGCGCAGGAAGCGCAGGAGCCAGCGCAGGAAGCGCAGGAGCCAGCGCGGGAAACGGCGGCGCGAGCAGCCCGCTCTAAGCGCCGTTTCGTTCCGGCAACCGCGCTACTTTTTCTTGCGGCTAGCCAGCGCCGTGATGTTCGCCGCGACGGCCGCTCGAATCAGCGCCTTGAACGCGGCTTCATTGACTCGTTCTCCTTCGCGGAAATCGATCGCGCGCCGTACATTCCCCTCCAAGCTCGAGTTGAAGAGTTGCTTCGGATCCGCAAGCGCGGCGCCGCGGAAGAACGTGAGCTTCACCACCTGCTTGTAAGTCTCGCCCGTGCACACGCCACCTTCATGGTACCAGCACGGTGTTCCCATCCACTTCCACTCTTCTTGGATCTGTGGGTCGGCCTCGTGAATCAGCTTGCGGAGCCGAGCTAACGTTTCGCCACGCCAGTCGCCCAGTTCTTCGATCCTCTTGTCGATGTTCTTGGAAGCGGAGCCACCACTCGTTTTCTCGGCCGCCGCACTGGTCCGCTTCGCAACCTTCTTGCCAACCTTCTTCGACGTGACGGCGCCCGAACGAGCGGGTGCTTTCTGGGTGAGCTTCTTGGCGGAGCCGGTCGTGCTTGAACGAGTGGTCGTCTTGGTCATGGTCTCTCCCGCAGCCGAGCTCAGCGCCGGCCTTGCCCTCGAGCATACCCGGAAACGCGCCCACTTGATGCCCGCTGCCAGCTCGCTCATGTTCGAGGTCACGCGGGGAGCGCAACATGGAAACCCTGGTCGACACCAACAACGCCTCGGGCTGGCCGCTCACACCACTCACGCGCAAGCTCGGGATCCAGTATCCCATCATTCAGGGGCCGCTCGGCGGTTTCGATACACGGCCGTTGGCCGCTACCGTATCGAACTTTGGCGGGCTCGGGTCCTTCGGTGCGCACGGCCTGACGCCTGACGCGATCAGTTCGGTGATCGCAGATCTTCGTGCGCGCACCGCGAAACCATTCGCGATCAATCTCTGGGTATCTATGGAAGATGAGCGCGCGTCCAGTGCCAACGCACAGGCGTTCGCGCGCAGCCTGCGCCCGCTCGCGCCCTACATCGCTGAGTTGGGCGGTACACCGCCGACTTTCAAACCATTCGTTCGCGTCAAGTTCGAGGCTCAAGCGCGCGCCGTGCTGGACGCAAAGGTGCCCGTCTTTAGCTTCGTCTTCGGCATTCCGCCCCGGGAAATTCTCGAGGAATGCAGGCAAAAAGGCATTCTGACCGTGGGCGGGGCCACCACACCAGAAGAGGCGAGTGAACTCGAGCAAGCGGGCGTGGACGCGATCCTCGCTTCCGGTTTCGAAAGCGGCGGACACCGGGGCTCTTTCTTGCGCCCAAGCGAGGAGTCGCTGTTCGGCACGTTCTCGCTCGTACCACTGATTGTGGACCGCGTGAGTGTGCCCGTGATTGCCGCGGGCGGCATCGCCGATGCGCGCGGGGTCGCAGCAGCGTTGGCGCTTGGCGCGAGCGCGGTGCAACTCGGAACGGCGTTCTTGGGTTCTGCGCAGGCCGGCATCTCACCGCTGCACCGCGAGCTCATCCTTCAAGGCAAAGCGGCGCGAACCGCACTGAGCCGCGGCTTCACCGGTCGCCTTGCGCGCGCCATTCAAAACGAGCTGCTGAGCCTCGTGAGCGGCGAGCAAGCGGAGCTGCTGCCCTACCCACTGCAGCGGGCGCTCGTCAAAAATCTCACTGTTTTGGCTGAAAAAGCCGGGCGCCCGGAGCTGATGCAGCTGTGGGCCGGCCAGAGCGCGCCGCTCTCCCGTTACCCGGATCCGCTCGCGTTCCTGGAACAGCTAGTGGCCGAGCTGTCGCAGATTGCGCCGGCAATCAGCGCGTGGACCACGACCAGAAAAGCAGGCTAGCGCGTTCGCGCGCGCCGTCAGTCGAGTGAAAACCTTGCGTTCTCGCGTAAGCTCGCGCGGATCTGACTAGCGGGCGTGGCGCGCAGAGCCAGATCCCTGAACCAAGTGGCGAGCCTGCCCTCCAGTTGAGCCACGCGCCCGAAGCGCCAAGAGGCATTCACGATCTTGGCGGTGCGCTCGACGCGCCTCTTTTCGTAAGCCCGCAATGCTTCACCCTGCTGCGTGAACTTGGTTAGACAGTGCGCCAGCACCACGGCATCTTCGATCGCCATGCAGCCACCCTGGCCGAGATTGGGCGTGGTGGGATGCGCAGCGTCACCTAGCAGGCTCACGCGCCCACTCGACCAGCTCGCGACCGGCTTCCGATCTTGAATATCCGTGCGCAGGATGCGCTCAGCGGGCGTCGCTTCCAGCAGCTCGGGCCGCGCTCCAACTCGTGTCCGGCCCCCACCACCGCCGCGTCTAGCCCCAAATGCCGCAACGCCAGCAGCGCCGAGGGCTGCATCACGATCCCGGCGCCCGCCGAGCCCAGCGCCGGCGCGCGCTCAAAAATCTCGCACGAGATGCCCGCCTGCTGCAACGCGCAACCCAACGCGAGCCCCCCAATCCCCGCGCCCGCAATCAGTACCGTTCCATCGATCGGCATGCTGAGCCAAAGCTTGTACTGTCAAGCGCGGGATCGCTCAAGTTCCCGCAAAGTAACCTCCCGCAAAGCAGCAAAGCTCTCGCGGCCCACCCGCATCACCTCTCCGCGCCTTCAGCGGTGGCAGTTGAACCGGTTCTTCTCAGCGCAGCAGCAGCAGCAGCAGCGGAGGAGGAGGGATTCGAACCCACGGTACCCTTACGAGTACGCCGGTTTTCAAAACCGGTGCCTTAAACCGCTCGGCCACTCCTCCAAGTCGCGGATACTTGGTGAAGGCGAGATAGCACCGGAATTTTCGGCCGTCACCTGCGGTCCGCGCGACACGCCGATTGCGGGCGCCGAGCCACGCCTTTGCTTCAATAAATGCCCCAAATTCCGGCATTTTGGCTTGGCCTGGCCCTTGCTGTAGGGGGGCTACCGACGGCAATCGTCGGCGGAGGTCACAGCGATGAACGGTTCAGAAAATACACGATGGGTGGCGCTGAGTGCGCTCGGCGCGGCCATGTTCGCGATTGGCTTGTCGTTCGCGGGCGTGGCCTGCAACAATACGCGGGATGTCAGCGTGACGGAGGCCGCCCGTGCCACAGACAGCGCCGTTGTCGTGCCGGCCGCGAGCGCCGCGACGATCGCGAGCGCCGCGACCATGGCGAAGACCGGGAACGGCGCTGGCGGTTCTGCGTCCGTGACGCCGAGCCCGGCCGTCACCGCGGTCATGCCCGACTCGAAACTTACGGCGAGTGACGCCGGGCTCAAGCTGAAGCGCGTCGTCGTCACGCACAAGATCGAGAACCACGAGCCGACCCCGGGCGACGATTTCACGCTCGGAAATGCGCCGGTTTACGCCTTCGTGGAGCTGGACAATTCGAGCGGCGCGGCGCGCACCATCAGCGTGATGTTCGAGAATGAGGACACCAAAGCGAGCGTTGGGCACGTGAAGTTAAGCGTGCCCGCGGGCCAACCGCGCTTTCGCACCTGGGGCAACACGCGCCTCATTCGCGACGCCAGCATCATGACCAGCATAAACATCCGATAG
>JBDTYJ010000015.1:0-32037 GCA_040005755.1 Pseudomonadota bacterium | reverse complement strand
CGGAGCGGGAATTCAGGTCGAAGCCAGCCGCTCGGCCAGGATCCGCCGCATGCGCTCAATCCAATACGCATTGGTCAGCTCTTCCTCCGCGCGCTGGACCCGGACCCGCTCGCCCACTACGCTGCGCGCTGCGTCACATGAAAGCCCTCGTTCTTTGCGGTGGTCGAGGCACGCGCCTCAAGCCTTACACGACGGTCATCCCGAAACCGCTCATGCCGATCGGGGATTATCCCATTCTCGAGATCTTGCTACGCCAACTGCACCGCGCCGGTGTACGTGAGGTCGTGCTGGCCATCGGCTACATGGGCCAGCTTTTCCGCGCATTCTTCGAAGATGGCGCGCGCCTCGGTCTGACCATTCACTACGTTAGCGAAGAAAAGCCGCTCGGCACGGCGGGGGCTGTCGCAAGCTCCCTGGCGCACCTGGGCGACGATTTCTTGGTCATGAATGGGGACTTGCTGACCACGCTCGATTTCAGCGGTCTGTTCCGCGCTCACGTGGACAGCGCGAACGCCGCCACCATCGGCCTGTTCCCGCGTCAGGTGAAGATTGACTTCGGTGTGATCGAGACTGGCGAGAGTGGCGAGCTCGTGCGCTACACGGAGAAACCGACGTACAACTTCGACGTCAGCATGGGCGTCAACGTGTTGAAGCGCGCCGTAGTCAGCCAGTTCATTCGCCAGAACGAATACCTGGACATGCCTGATTTATTGATGCGCTTGGTGCAAGCCGGTCATCGCGTCGGCACGCTGCGCACTGATTGCTCTTGGCTGGATATCGGCCGCGTGGATGACTATCAGGCTGCAATCGAGCTCTTCGAGCAGCATCGGGATGACTTCCTGCCGCCCACCGCTTGAGTCCATGCGCGCGCTGGTTTCAGGGAGCACAGGTTTTTTTGGGGGTTTTCTGTGTTCGGCGCTGAAGTCACGGGGCTTCGAAGTGCACGCGGTGAGCCATTGCAGTGAGGCGCCGGGCGTCGAACGCATCGATCTGACGTCGAGTGCGGCGTGGGCAACCGTGCTGCGCTCGTTCCGGCCAGAGCACGTGTTTCATCTCTCAGGCGTGATGTATTCAACGAAGCTGTCGGACTTTGCGCTGCACAACACCGCTGCCGCCGGCGCGCTGCTCGACGCCGCGCTCGAACTGAAGCCCGCGGGCGCGGTGCTCCTCGTCGGCACAGCCGCCGAGTACGGCATCGTGCCCGAAGCGGCGCTGCCGGTGGTCGAGAGCTACGCCGCTTCCCCGCGCATGCCGTACGGTGCGAGCAAGTACGCGCAAACGCAACTCGCGTTGGACGCCGCGCGCCGCGGCCTGCGTGTCGTTGTCGCGCGGCCGAGCAACGTGATCGGCCCTGGGCTACCGGTGGGGACGGCTTTGGGCAGCTTTGCCCGGCAATTGCGCGAGATCGAGCTCGGGCGCGCCGCAGCGCGGCTCAGCGTCGGTGACTTGAGCACGCGCCGCGATTTCATCGACGTACGCGACGTGGTGGCAGCCTTCATTGCCCTTGCTCTGCACCCGCATTTCACGGGCATCGTCAACGTTTCCTCCGCCGAGCACCACAGCATGCGCTGGCTACTCGAGCAGCTGATCGAAAGCTTCGCTCTCGTAGTCTCCGTAGAGGTCGATCCGACCCGACTGCGCGCGGCGGAAGTGCAAAATTTTTCGGCGAGCAATGCGCTCTGGCAGTCCCTGGTCGGCGCGCAGGCACTGATCCCTCTAGCCACGAGCCTGCGTGACCTCGTGCGGCACGAACGCGCTCAGACCGCGTAGCGATCCGGCCGATACTGATCCAAGTGCGAGCTGAGCCATTCGACCGTCTTGGCGAAGCCCGCATGGATGTTTGTTTCGGGCTTCCAGCTCGTCGCGCTGCGCAAAATACTGTTGTCGCTGATCAAGCGCATGACCTCACTGGCCTGCGGGCGAATGCGCGCCGGGTCTTGGCGAAGCTCTGCGCGGTAGCCAACGACGTCACACAGCTTCTCGTAGATTTCGCGAATCGAGACCGCTTCGCCGGTACCAATGTTCACGACTTTGCCCATGAAAGCGTCGGTTTCGGCGATGGTGACCAGGCCGGCCACCGTGTCTTCCACGAACGTCAGATCACGGACCGGATCCAAGCTGCCCACATCGATGTGTGGACGTTTGCTGAGCAGCTGGGTTGCCAGCGAAGGAATGATGGCGCGGGCTGACTGGCGTGGGCCATAAGTGTTGAACGGCCGCGCGACGACCACGGGCAAGCCGAACGACATCTGGTAGCTCAGTGCCAGTTGATCGGCGCCAATCTTGCTCGCAGAGTACGGCGATTGCGGCTGAAGGGGGTGCTTTTCGTCGATCGGCGTGTACAGCGCGGTGCCGTACACTTCGCTCGTGGAGGTCGCGAGCACACGGGCTACGCCCTGACGGCGAGCTGACTCCATCACGTTATACGTGCCCTCGACATTGGTGCGCAGGTAGGCGAGCGGCGATTCGTAGCTGTACGGGATCGCAATCAGCGCAGCCAAGTGAAATACCTCGGAGCAGCCCGTCATGGCGCGCGCCACGCTATCGTAGTCGCGAATGTCGCCCGCAATGACCTCGATGCGCTCACGAACCGGCGAGGAATCCAACCAGCCCTGCGTGCCGCGCCCGTTGTAACGCACGAGCGCCCGCACGTCTCGGCCGCGAGCCACGAGCAGCTCGCACAGGTGTGAGCCAATGAAACCACCGGCGCCGGTGACCAAGACTTTGGACATGGCGCTTGTTAACACGCGCGCCCGATACGGAAAACCCGGGACGTTCTTCCGGCTCGGTTGGAGATGATCATCGCCTTGCGGCGGCGGAAGGAAGAGCCAGCCGCTTCAGACCAGATTCGGCAGGGCGCCGTGACAAGTGTCCGCTTGCCCGAAGGTCGTCGCGTTGTCACCCAGGGCGTTCAGAACAGAGACCAAGAGGTCGTTGTGCGACGCGGATTGATACTGAATGTAGCGGCCGGTGCGGAAATACCAGCCGCCGCCCGCCAGCAAGAAAGGCATGTTCGAGTGCGAGTGCGTGTTGCCCTCGGACACCTCATTGCCCCACAGCACGAGTGTGTTGTCCAGCACCGTGCCATCACCCTCTGGGATCTGACTGAGCCGCGTCAGAAAATTGGCCAGCATTTGGCTGTGCCACGTTTGCCGAGCAACGAGCTCTTTGTGAGCGTCCGCGTCGCTCGGGCCCTCGTGCGACAGCGCGTGACCTTCACCCAGGCTATTCAGCCACGGGTAACGAATGTGATTGAGCGACGTCGAGATCTGATAGCTGGCGACGCGCGTCAAATCACAGGCGAAAGCCGTGGCGAGCATGTCCAAGTGCAGCGCGGCGATGGTCGGCATGTCATCTTCGCTCGTGGGGTCGAGCGTGGCAGGTACCGCCGGAGCAACGCAGGCCTTGCTGCCGTTACCGGTAGCGGCCATGCGGATTTCCAGATCGCGTACCAAGCTCACGTGAGCGTCGAGCTTGGCGCGATCTTCCGCGCTGATGCGCGCTGAGATCGACTTGAACTGCGACTGCACGGTATCGAGCACCGATCTGCGCCGCGCGCGGGTCTCGGCCAGCTCATCGCTATTTTGACCGAAGCCGCTGAACAGACGCGCGAACACATCCGCGGGGTCGTTCATGGGCGGCAACGGCGCGCCCGCGCCGGCATACGCGATGCGGCCTTGCACGTCATTTTCCGTCGCGCGCACACCGAGCTCGAGGCTCGTAATCGGCGTGCCCACGGCCAGCGTTTTCGCGGCTTGCTGATCGACGCTAATGCCGTTGGCCCAGCCGGCGCGCTGCCCGCAACCATCAACGAACAAGTCACCGCTTTGCAGTTGCTGCCCGGTGAACAGCCCGCCGATTCCTTTTTGATGCAAACCGCCCGGACCGGTATTGGTGATGGTCAGATCCACCCCACCGAGCAGAATCATGCGATCCTTGAAGGCCGCCAGCGGCGCGTGAATGTCGTTCAAGGCGAACGACGTCTCGCTAGTCACATCTTTCGGGTACCAGGCGTCGGGGATTACGCCGTTGGGCGTGTACATCAGCACCAGGCGCTTCGGGAAGGCCTGAGCCGCAGCGCCTGCGCGCAACGAAGACAGCAGCGGCAGTGCCACCGCCGCGCCGCCGGCGGCGCGCATGAAATTGCGGCGGGTCAGTTGTGGATCCTGCTTCGCGCGCATGCTCACTTGTCCTCCGGGAGAGCGGGCCGGTAGCGGAAGGCATCGGTTTGAGTCAGCGCCACGAGCAGCTCCTTGAATTGGCCACCCGAGGCCGCGAACTTCTTCTGCACGTCAAGCAGACTGCAGCCGTCGGCTTCGGTCTCGACGCGACCCATGGCATAGCGGTACCAATTCGTCGCCAGGCAATCTTGCGCGCGCTGACTTGCGGCGATGCGCTTGGACAGCTCCTCAACGCCGTTGAACGGGCCATCTAGCCCCGCACCCATACCGAGCATTTCGCCGGAACCATCCACCGGCAGTCCGTTTTCATCGGTACGGTAACGGCCTAGCTGATCGTAATTTTCGAAGCCGAAGCCCGTGCCGTCGATCAGCTGATGGCAGCCGGAACAGGCTGAATTTTGAGTGTGCACAGCGAAGCGCTCACGCGTGGTGAGGCTCGGATCCGGATCGGGCGCAACCGGGTTGAAATTGGCGGGCGGCGGGGGCACTGGATTGCACAGGATCTGCTGGCGCACGAACACGCCGCGCTGCACAGGCCCGGATTGCTCGGAGTGCGCCAACATTGACATCAGCGCCGGCTGCGTGAGTAACCCGACTTCACCCGCTGCCCCGCTGACCACGCCGTAGCCATTGGCGGGCGCCGCAACGCCGAACACACCGGCGAGGCGCGAGTTCACGTAGATGTCGGGTGACAAGAACAGCGAGCTGAGATCACCCTTGTCCCAATAGGCGTGGTCCAGGAACTGGAGCAGTGATTCCCGATAGTCATCCCCGATGCCCTTCAGGTCCGCGCTATCGCCCGCTGCGTTACGGGCCAAGCCGGCGAGACCGCTCAGCCCCAGCCATTGCTGGTTGAAGTCCCGCACCATCAGCCGCGCCTTGGAAGTTTCGAGCAGGCGCCGCGCTTGCGTCTCGACTTCCGAGGCACTGAGCAGCTTACCGGCATCAGCGGCGGCGAACAGATCACCATCCGGCATCGAGCCGATCAGGAAATAGGACAGGCGCGAGGCCAATTGGTACGGATCCAAAGCCACGGCGCCGGTTTTCGGCGTCGCCACGGTGCTCGAAGTATCAACGCGGTACAAGAACTGCGGTGATTGCAGCATCGCTTGGATGGTGAGCTCAACCGCTGCGGAATACCCGCGTGACGCGTTCATGCCGGCGAACAAAGTATTGAACGCCTGCGCTTCGTCCGCGGCGAGCGGCCTGCGGAACGCGCGTTTGCCGAAACTAGTGACGAACTGCGCGCCGCACGCGGCTTGCTCGGCCACGCTCGTCCCCGCGCAGGGCGCGAGCGTCTTGACGTTTGCTGCGACTGCGCGCGCGGAGATGGCCTCCGCTGCATCCATGAACTGCTCGACAAGCAGCGGGTTGGCGATGTGCACCTCGGTATTGTCGTTGTAGCCGGAGACCTGATTCTCGGGCGGAAACGCGGAGGACGGATTGGAGGTGTCGCCAACCAGGTCGGCAATGGTGGCGTCGTACTGCACGCGCGTCAGTAAGGAGAGTGGCGCGGCCGCATGCTCGTCTGCTTTGCAAACCAGCGCGGTGCTGGCTCCGCCGCCGCTGCTGCCTCCATTGCCGCCGCTACCGCCACCGCCCATGCTCGGGTTAGACGGCTTAGCGCTCGAACAGCCAGCAGCTGCGGCGAGCAGCAACGCAAGAGGAGTGCTCAGAGGTCGGAAAGCGAGGCGCATGTTCGGGGGTCGAGCGGCGGGGGCCTTTTCGTAACCCCGGTCGGAAAAAGCGTGCACTTCCGGAGGGGCTCCGTCAAACCGTTACGGCCGACCCCGAGAAATACTGACAGAGGCGCGGAATTACGGGCGATCGCGAGCGCCCGCACGGAAAAGGCGGCGCTCAGTGCACGCGCTGCCCTGGCTCGGCCCCAGCGTCTGGCGCGAGAACGAAAATTTCCGCTCCGCCAGGGCCGGCAGCCACCACCATGCCTTCGCTCGTGCCGAACTTCATTTTGCGCGGGGCTAGGTTGGCCACGATCACGACGAGGCGTCCGACCAACGCCTCCGGCGTGTACGCGGCTTTGATACCGGCCATGATCGTGCGCGTATTGCCGCCACCTAAGCTGACGGTGAGCTTGAGTAGCTTATTGGCCTCCGGAATCGCCTCGGCCTGGAGCACGCGCGCGACCCGCAAATCCACCTTGCCGAAGTCTTCAATCGAGCACTCCGGCGCGAGCGGCTCCGCCAGCAGCGCCGCGCCGTCGTCCACGGGCAGCGTGCTCGGCGTGGCGGCGGCGTTGGGGGCGGCGACCGCAGCCGCCTCGCTGGCAGCGTCCCGCGTCGCAGCGATGACGGCCTCGAGCTTCTTCGGATCCACGCGTTGCATGAGGTGCTCGAACTCTCCCACCGGCGTGCCCAAGAGCGGCTCTTGTGCGGCGTCGAACCGTGCAAACGAAGCGCCGAGCAGCTTCTCGCTCTGCTCAGCCAACTTCGGCAGCACGGGGGCCAAGTACACGATGAGCTGGCGATAAAGGTTCAACGCGACCGTGCACACCTCCTGCAACGTGCCCGCTTTTTCCGGCTGCTTTTTCAGCTTCCACGGCTCTTCACGGTCAATGTACTCGTTGGCGCGATCGGCGAGGCCCATGATCAGGCGCATGGCCCGTGCGAAGTCGCAGCCTTCATAGGCCTCGGCAATCTCTGCGCCGCGCGCAGCGGCATCACGAAACAGCCCGCCGTCATCCGGGTAGCTCGCGGACAAGCCGCTGTCCTTGGCAAAGCGCGCGGTACGACTCGCCAGGTTCACGACCTTACCCACCAAATCCGAATTCACCTTGGCCACGAACTCATCCAAGTTCAGGTCCAGGTCATCCACTTTCGGGCCGAGCTTGCTAGCGTAGAAGTAGCGCAGGTGCGCCGGATCCAAGTGCTCCAGGTAAGTGGAGGCGTTCACGAAGGTGCCCTTGGATTTGGACATCTTCTCGCCGTTCACGGTCAAAAAGCCGTGCACCTGCACCCGTTTCGGGAGCGGGAAGCCCGAGGCGTGTAACATGGCCGGCCAGAACAACGTGTGGAAGTACACGATGTCCTTACCAATGAAGTGGTAGATTTCCGTGTTCTCGGAGCGCCACCAGGCGTCGAACGCTTCGCCATTCGCATCGCACCACTCACGTGTCGCTGCCATGTACCCGATCGGCGCGTCGAACCAGACGTACCAATAGTTCCCCGGCGCGTCCGGGATCTCGAAGCCGAAGTACGGCGCAGGGCGGGATACGTCCCAGTCGCGGAGCTCGTCAGCCAGGAAGTGACCTTTGAGGTAGTTGGCAATTTCCGGCTGTAATCGCCCGGGTTCTTGGGTCCATTCCGTCAAAAAGGCATGCAACTTTTCGATTTGTACGAACAAGTGCAAGGCGCTGCGCAGCTCCGGGCGCGCGCCGCTCAAGGTGCTGACCGGATCCTTGAGCTCGGTCGGGCTGTAGGTGCTGCCGCAGTTGTCGCAGGAATCACCGTATTGGTCTGGCGTGCCGCACTTGGGGCAGCTGCCTTTCACGAAGCGATCAGCCAGGAACACGCCCGCCTTAGGATCGAAGAGCTGCGTCACGTCGCGCTCGACGACGAAGCCGTTCTTGCGCAGCGCGCCCCAAACCTCCGCGCAGTACTCGCGGTTGCGCTCGGAGTTGGTGCTCCCGTAGTGATCGAACTCAACCTGAAAACCGGCGAAATCACGACGATGCGCGATATTCATGTCGCCAATCACGTCGGCTTCCGAGCGCCCCTCTTGGCGGGCGCGGATCATGATCGCCGTGCCATGCGTGTCGTCTGCACACATGTAGATCACGCGCGAGCCGCGCATGCGTTGGAACCGCACCCAGATGTCAGTCTGGATGTACTCGACCAAGTGCCCGAGGTGAATGTGCCCGTTGGCGTACGGCAGCGCGCTCGTCACCAGGATGCGGCGAGCCGAGGTGGCCGCAGACGAGTGTGAATGTGAAGCGGAGGCGGCGGAGGGAAGGTTCGTGACGGTCATAAGGAGGACGAGCAGCGTAACATTCCTGTGCAAGCGGCGCGCGCGCCGCGTACTCGAGCCATTCGGGCGCGTCATTATCCGCCGCATCCGCTGCACACACGCACACTGGATTGTTTCAGTCGCCCAGAGCGGTTGCCAGGCGCGGACCGGAACGCTATTCTTCCGGGTAAATTGAAAGCCTTTCGAAGCGGCTGTTGGGCACCCTTTTTGATCACCCTGGCCTCCTGCTCGAGCTCAGGCGGCTTCGCCACGGGCGTGCCCGACGGACAAACGGGCGTCGTCGCGTCCCCAATCATCGGGGGTAAACTGGACAGCCAGACGCACGGTGTGGTCGCGCTAGCCGAGGCGATCAGCCAGACCAACGTCGCGGTTTTTTGCAGCGGCTCGCTGCTCGCGCCCAACCTGGTGCTGACCGCCCGGCATTGCATCGCAGAAATTGGTGACGGCACCAGTGAGTCCGTCGACTGCGCGACCACTAAGTTCGGTACCGTGCGCGATCCGCGCAGCCTGTACGTGTCCACCGAAGCCACGCCGCAAACCACGAAAGGCACGCTCTACGCCGTATCGCAGATCCTGCAAGCGCCGGGCGGCACGAACGTGTGCGGCTTCGACATGGCGCTCCTGATCTTGAGCAAGAACGTGCCGAGCACGGCAGCCACGCCCATTGACCCCGCGCTCGACACCGAAACCACGGTCAATGAGAGCTTTTCCGCCGTTGGTTTCGGCCTGCAAGATCCGAACGACGTCAGAGGCACGACAGCTGGCACCCGCATGCGCTTCGACGGCGCGCAGGTGTACTGCGTGGGCAACAGCTGTCCGAGCGGTGCCGACACTACGGCCAACGAGTTCGTCGGTGCGAGCCCAGTGTGCTCGGGTGACTCCGGGGGCCCCGCGTTGAACGCAAAAGGCCAGGTGTTCGGCGTCACTTCCCGCGGTGATCAAGCGTGCACCTACGCGCTGTATTCGAACGTAGCCAGCTGGCCTGATTTCATCCGCAGCACGGCCAAAACAGCCGCCACAATGGGCGGCTACACGGCACCCGGTTGGGCAACGGGCATGGGCTCAGGCACGCCGGTCGGCAGCGGTGGAGCGGCTGGCACTAGCGCCGGCGGGTCCAGCGCTGCAGGCAACGGCGGTAGCTCCGCGGGCAGCGCGGGCGCTCCCTCCGGCGGCATGGGCGGCAGCGCTGGCACCGTCGTGGGCGGCAGTGGCGGCGCCGGAGGCAGCACTGGCGGGGCCGGAGGCAGCACTGCTGCCGGCGCAAGTGCAATGTCCCCAACGAGCGTCACCCCGGCGGTGGATCCGCTGGGCCAAGCGTGCAGCTCTAAGAATGACTGTCAGGGCACGTACCAATGCTACTCGGCCTCGAGCACTCCGCCCGGAACGTGCGTTCCGGCCTGCACCACGGAAAGCTCCCCTTGCCCGGCAAACTACTCGTGCAACACCACCCTGAAGGTTTGCACCCCACCGAAGTCGGTAGTGCACCAGGCCAAGGCTTCGGCCAACTGCTCGGTGAGCTCGCGTTCTCACAATCAGAGTGGCACTGGTGCCTGGGTCGCGGCTCTGGCCTTGAGCTGCGCGTGGTTCGGCCGTCGGCGGCGTAGCGCCACTTGAGCCGGGTCAGTGCGCTAGCGCCGGCCTTGGCCATGCTGCTTGGGTGCAGCACGGCTTCTGCCAGTGACGCTGACCCTTGGTTCGGGCCGGACAAAGCCCTGCATTTCAGCTTCTCGGTCGCGCTCTCCGCGGGCGGGTACGCGGCTTCGAGCGCGTTCCTGGACACACGCACGAAGCGCGCGCTTGCCGGCAGCGCGTTTTCGTTAACGCTCGGAGCCGGCAAAGAGCTTTGGGATCTATCGGGCCACGGCGATCCATCGTGGCGGGATTTCACGTGGGATGTGCTGGGCACGGCGGTCGGGGTCGCGCTCGCCGCGGGCATCGACGCACTCGCCCAAAGCAAGCCGCAGCAGCCTCCGCTCAGAGCCGGAGCGCAGGGTCTCGTACTCCATTTCTGAGCGCCGCCCGCGCGGGCGAGACTAGACTGTCGGCATCATGGGTCTCCTCGACGGCAAAGTCACGGTGGTTACTGGCGCGGGCAACGGCATCGGACGGGTCACCGCGCTGCTCTTCGCGCGCGAAGGCGCACAGGTGCTGGTGAATGATCTGGGCGGAGCGCGCGACGGCAGCGGCAACGCGCCCTCCGCAGCGGATGCAGTCGTCGCCGAAATCCGCGCGGCCGGCGGCAAGGCCTGCGCCAACTACGACAGCGTAGCGACCAAAGAGGGCGCGGAAGCCATCGTCGCGGGAGCCGTTTCCACGTTCGGCCGTATTGATGTGCTGCTGAACAATGCCGGCATTTTGCGGGACAAGACGCTCTTGAAGATGAGCCTCGCAGACTGGCAAGCCGTGCTGGACGTGCACCTCACGGGCAGCTTCCTGTGCACACAGGCTGCCGCCCAGAAAATGAAAGAGCAAGGCAGCGGTTCCATCATCAACACCAGCAGCGTCTCAGGCATGCTCGGCAACTTCGGGCAAGCCAATTACGCAGCAGCCAAGGCGGGCATCTACGGGCTAACCCGTACGGCGTCCATCGAGCTGCAACGCTACGGAGTGCGCGTCAACGCCGTTGCCCCAATCGCCAAAACCCGGCTCACCGAAGACCTGCCCATGTTCGAGAAAATCGAAGACACGCTTTCCCCGGAGCACGTGGCCCCCGCGCATCTGTTCCTGGCGAGCTCCCTGTCGAAAGAAGTGACCGGCGTGGTGCTCGCAGTCGCGGGCGCGCGCATGAGCGTGTTCAAGGTCGTGGAGAGCGCGGGTAAGTACAAAGAGAGCGAAGGCGGCGTGTGGGACGCGCACGAAATCGCCGATCACTTCGAGTCGATCAGCAAAGTGTGACGGATGTGTCAGGGCGGCGTCGCGCCGGCCGAGGCCCTACGGAGCACGCCCGCGCTGTCGGCACCGGGAAGGCAGGGCTATTTGCAGCCAAGATTTGCTGGCGGCCCCCCCCGATGTTAGCTTTTTCTGTCGGTTCGCTCGTGATCCGGCCCAATAGCCCGAATGCGCCGAGAAGCGAACATCCCGCTTTTTCTGTGGATCACCACTGCGGTGGTGGTCCACCTGCTGTGGAGCGGCGGGGCTGATCGCGGCGCGCGCATCCTCGCGCAGCGGCTGGATATCCAGAACTTCGCGCGCACGGTGCAGAGCCGAGCACGTGGCATCGGCAAGCCGATCGAAATCGCCCTCCAAGACGACGACGTGAAGGACGAAGAAAAGCCCGTCGAGAAGGACGATCCGGTGCAGCCGGACGAGACCAAACCGCCGGAGCCGCAGAACGCCGAAAAAGACGACCCGGCTGCAAAGAAGAAGCCCCCCGAAAAGGAGCTCGTCAAACCCGAGCCGCCGAAGGAAAAGCCTGAGGCAAAGAAGCCGGAGCCGCCCAAGCCGCCGGAAGAAAAGAAGGCGGAGCCCAAGCCCGCCCCGGCGGTTCAGCCGCCGCCGGACCTGACGATCCCGAAAAAGATCGCCGTCAAGCAGGTCGCCGAAGAGAACCAGCCGGACAATCCGAACGCCGCGTTGATCGCCGATCAGGCCAATCATGTGCTGCAAGAAACACAAGCGCGCATCACCAGCGCGGATCAGAACGACGCCAAACCCACGCCCGGTGGCGAGCACTCAAGCCCCGACAAGTCCCCTGGTGATTCGGACAATTCCCGCGTTCTACAAGCCGAAGACAAGCCCGGGGCGAAGGACAATGCGCCGTCGGAAAAGCCGACTTCGGCAGCCGATAAGCTTGCCGCAATGAAGCCGCCGCAGGCGGCCGAAGCGGCGCACCAGCGCACCACGGCACCTGCCCAAACCGAGCAGGGCGCCCGCACCGGAGCGGACAAGTCGCAAACGACTGCCTCCGCTCAAGAGGGTCAGAAAGCGCAAGCAGCATCCAAACAAGCTGAGGAAGTGCCGGAGTCCATGACCGCTGCGAACGGCGGCTTCACGGTGGCCGGGCCGCGGCAGGCTTTCGTGGAGCAAGCCGAAGCCAAAGCACGCAAAGCGCGGCCCTTGCCCAAGCGCCGAAGCGCGGGTGAAGCGTTGTTCGGCTTCGGCTCCTCCGGCACCACCTCGAACGGCGTCAACTTGAACCTCGCGCCGCGCACCGCAATCGCCGCCATCGGCGAAGACCAGCTGCACCGTGAACGGCTGGTTGACGGTGAACGGCGTCGCAGCGCACACCTCGGCTCATGGCACCCCATGGACCCAAGCCGCTGGAAGAGCGCGATTGAAAATTACGTACCGAGCGTCCACTTGGGCAACCAAACTGCGCTCAACACGGCCAAGTCCGCGTTCGCCGGCTACTTGAACGCCATCCACAACCGCATTCATCCGTTGTTCGCCGATTCGTTCTTGGGCTCGTTGGACTCCTTGCCTGCATCGCACCCCATGAACAACCAGGAGCTCAGCACTGAGATCGAGATCATCCTCGACCAAGAGTCGGGTAACGTGGTGCGCATGGGCGTGACCAAGTTCAGCGGTATTACTGCGTTCGATATCGCGGCGCTGGATTCCGTGAAGCGCGCCGCACCTTTCGGCGCCCCCCCTCGTGAAATCGTCTCGCCCGACGGGCGCGTCTACCTGCATTGGGAATTTCACCGCAACGGCGAGGCCTGCTCCACGTTCAATGCCCGCCCCTTTATTCTCAAGGCGCAGCCAGGAACCGCACCCACGGAAGTGACACCGCCCGCCGCCCCCAGCGATCCGACCGAAGCTCCCCCGCCCGTGGCGCCCGAGCGCCATGGGCAAAACGCCCCCGCCACGCCGCCGCGCGCTGCGTTCGCACAGAATTGACCGAGGGTTGGTTGCCGAGCTCCGAGTCTGAAGAACCCTCCGGGATTTCCCTACCCATGCTGACGCGAGCAGCGCTCCTGGCGACGCTCGTGGGCCGCGGCGTGGCGCCAGCAATCCCGGGCCTGGCCGTGGGAATCGCGCAATTCATCGCGCTCAGCGGCAAAGTCGCGGCGTTCCTCAGTCAGCTCGTGGCAGCGGGCGGCGTCGCCGCGGCGGTGCGCCTCGGTGCCAACGCGCTCAAGGCACCACGCCTCGATCTCGGCTATCGCTTGGTCGCCTTGCCCGGCAGCGCGATCGTCGTCGCGCTCGTTATGGCCGCCTGGGCGCGCCCGCTCCAACCAGAGATGTGCCGCACCATGGCGCTGGCCGCGATTGCGGCTTCGCTGGCCGGCGCAATCGCCAGCTTGCGCATCCGCGAAACGCGCGCCAGCGGTCTGGTGCTCGCGAGCGCCGGTCTATCCGGCGTGGGCCATTTACTCGCCCGTGAGCTGGTCAGCCGTGCCGCGGAGCGATTGGACAGCACCAGCCTGCATTGGGCGGTCGCGGTCGCGACGCTCGCCACCGGCTTGGATCTGATCGCGCTGGCACTAACGCTGCTGTACTTGGGGCAAGGCAAGCAGAAGCAGGTCGCGCTGTTCGCGGGTTGCGTGCTCGTGCCAGCGCTAGCGCTCGGTGTATTCGCGGCGCATGGCAGCGCTCCGGGCGCAGGCATTGCTCGCGTACTCGCCGAACGCACGCTGGCCCAACTCTCGCGAGCGCCGGCCGCCGCGCTGCCGATCGCGGTGCGCTTCTCCATCACCGCTGCAGTCCTCGGCGCCGCCGGGCTGTGCGTGTGGCGGCCCGCCGGCAGTGCCAAAACCAACGTCGTTCTGTCGCTTTCACTGCTTTCGTTGGGCGCGCCAGATATGCCCTTGCCCGCGCTGTGGTTGATCGTCGCCACGTTGCTTTCGCCCAAGCAACTCGTGCCAGCCGCGCGCTCGAACAATCTGCCGAAGAGCGCCACGCCGCCTGTAACGCCTCGCGGTCAGCCGCATACTTGAGAGCGGCAGCTCAGGCGAGTCGGGCCAGGCGCAATCCGCCAGGGCGAGCGAGTGGTTGGCCTGGCGACATGATGAACTGTGCAGTAGCGCATGAACTTGGCTCGCCTAAGCGCTGAAAATTACGATTGATTCACAACACTCATACCGAGCATATGTTCAGCCAGCAAAAGGTTTGCTACGGTGCCCGCTTCGCGTAACGAACGGGGTTGGTCATGGAAAACGCAGGGCAACGGCTACTCGTGGTCGAAGATGATGTGACGGTCGCACGCGCGCTGTCACGCACTCTGGCTCGTCGCGGCTACGCTGTAGCCATTTGCCGTTCCTGTACCGCGGCGCGCGCGCTCGCCCAGACGTTCGACTTCGCGGTGTTGGATTTGGACTTGCCCGACGGTAACGGCGTCGATCTCGCGCGGGATCTCATGGCCGATGGCAAGGTGCCGAGCGTGCTGTTCTTCACCGGCTCCTGCGATAGCGCCATGCTCGCGCGCGCACGTCGAGTCGGCACCGTCGTAACAAAGGCGGAGGGCAGTAGTTCCGTTCTCGCCTTCCTCGCTTCCTTCGCGCGTGAGCATGCGGATCCGCCGCAGAGTCAAACCGCGGCGAAGGTGGGCAGCTTTCGCGCCTCCTCGTCGTCCTCTCTACGCCGTCAACGCGCGCGCTAAGCGGATCCTCGCACCGAGCCCGCCGAAGTGGCTGTCGCTCCATGTAACTCGAGCAAGGGTTGGGTAGCGGGCACGCGTCGGAAAGGCCCGGCGCAAAGCTCGGGCGCCGGCCGGCCCGTATGCGTCACATCGCGCTAATGACGAGCGCCGCGTAGATCAGCACCAGGTACGGCAACGAGGCCAAGAACAAAGTCTTCGCCCAGCGCTCCGGTGTCTTCGTGCCTTGACCAAAGGCCGCATAGTAAAGGAAACCCAAATTCAGCAGCACGGCGACCGCGCCGTACCACGCGCCGGCCATGCCGAGCGCGAGCGGCGACAGACTGACCGCGAAGAGCAGCGCCGAGTAGAGCAAGATCGAGCGGCGCGTCCCGGCAAGCCCTCTGACGTTCGGCTCCACGACGAGGCCCGCGCGCGCGTATTCCTCACGGCGAAACGTGGCGATCGCCAAGAAATGCGGCAATTGCCAAACTAGTAGAATCAAGAACAGGGGGAACGCGCGCGCCGCCAAGGAGCCCGTCATGCTCGCCCAGCCGATGAGCGGTGGAATGGCACCCGGCACAGCACCCACGTGCAGCGCGTATAGTGTGCTGCGCTTGAGCGGCGTGTACGCCAGCACGTAGCTGACCAGGGCAAGGAACGCGAGCGCAGTGCTAGCGACGTTCACCCACAGCGCAAGCAAGAGCAGGCCCAGCGCGCCGGCCGCGAGTGCAAACCACAGCGCCGCTTCGGGCGCGAGTCGACCGGTGGGCAGCGGGCGCGTGGCCGTGCGGCGCATCAGCGCGTCGGAATCACGCTCCATGTACATGTTGAGCGCGTTGGCGCAGGCAACTACCAGCGCAGTGCCGACCATCGCGATCGACAGGCGGACCAGCGAGTGAGGCCCCGGAGCCACGAGCGCGCCGCACAGCATCGTCACCATCACGAGCGCGGTGATGCGAGGCTTGCCGAGCTCGAGCAGCGCCATCCAGAAGCGAATGCCTGACACGAGACGGGCCTCCACGAGCGGCACGCGAGCGGCAGCGTGGCTTTCGCCGCTAATACCCGGCAAGGTCGATTGCATCCTTCAACACCGTTTGGCCTAGGCAGGTGAACTGGGTGACGCCGGTGGCTGAAGCCGTCGGCCCGCGCCTCCTACCATCGCATGCCAGCTCCAGCAAACTGAACGACAAGCCACCGAATTTACAGACATTTATCATGGCGCTGTGGGCGTACCCAAGGCCCCTGAGCGGCGTAGCCATAGGGCGTGCCCGAGCCACAGCACGAGACCGCAAAGCGCCGCGCCGACGAGCCCCGCCACTGGCAGCACCAGGTAAGCCGCGCCGTGGGGCTCTTGGCGCTCCAACCAAGAGAAGCCGCGCCACAGGCAAACCGAGACACAGGCGCCAAGCAGCGCGCCCGCCCAAACGGGTAACCAGGAGCGCCGCGCGACCAAACGGCCGAGCGCGTAAGCCGACAGTCCCGCGCTCGATGCGAATAAAAACACGCGCCAGGCGATCGGCATGCGCCGCGATCGGCCCCAAGGCGGCAGCCCGCTCAGCGTTGCGTGTTTGGCTCGCACTTGGATGTGCAACGTGGAGAGCGGAAATGCGAGTGTGAAGCTTTCGAGCGCGATGCGTTTGAGATCATCACCGAGAGCAATCGCGCCCGCCTGAAATGACGCCTGTTTGCCGATCGGCGCGTGACCGCGCAAACGAGGCGCAGTGCCGGCTTCACACACCCACGCAAAGTTCAGCAAAGGCACCGTCACCTGCGCCGGCGGCGCGCTCTCGATGCAGCTCTGACGTGCGGAGCTCACCAACTCCGTCGCGAGCTCGCCCGGTGAGGAGCCGCGCGACTCGAGCCACGACGAAGCGCCGAAGCTCGGCGCACCCAACCCGATCACGAGCAGCCCGGTAGCGAACGCCGTGCTCTGCCACGTTGAAGCGTGCGGCACGCTCGCCGCCTTGCCGCTCGTGACCCAGCCCAGCGCGATCTGCACACTCACCAGAAAGGCCAGCTCCAAGCCGGCGGCCAGAAGCGGGCGGGCGAACGGCCAAACGAGCGCTAGCGGCAGATGTCCTTGCTCGGCGCCGCCCGCTAGGCGAGGCCAGAAGCGAAGCCCGCCGATGGCGAAAAAAAACATCAGGGCGAGGGCGAAAGCCGCCAGGCCGGCGATCGCGCTGCGACGGGCAACCATCGTCACGGGTCGCGAGCCTAGCTCAGAACTTCAGCGCAAGTTGGGGCGGTCTTGAACGCCCCAAGCAGCGCCTTGACGGCCGGAGCGGAAGAAGCGGCCCGCTCTGCCCCAGCAAGGCACCCGCCAGAGTTGCGTGGTGACCGCTACCGGACGGCTGGCCAAAACGCCTCAATTATTGAAGCACGCGGCTGAACACTCGCTTTGCGAGCGCTGTGTTATGGTCCGGGCGAACATTCGCGCCGGGTCGGGCAACCCAGTTATTGGCGGATATCAGCGGAGGATTCATGCGCACCCAGAGTTTATTCTTAGCTACGCTCACGCTCGCGACACTTTCCCTTGCACCGCTTGCTGCGCATGCAGAAACGACGGAAGTGTCAACAACGGGCAAGGGCGTCGTTGGAGGAACGCTGCTCGGTGCTGAAGCGGTCCTCACCGTTGAGGCCGCGTTCAAGGTCCAGCCAACTTGGGCGTACGTGGTCGGTGGCTTGGGCGGTGGTGCCGCAGGCGGAGTCGGCGGCTACTTCATTGAGCGCAATGCGAGCCCGCGCACCACGTTGTTCATGTTGGCTGGCGGCATGGCGCTGATGATCCCAGTAACCGTTGCAGTCTTGAGCGCGACGGCTTACGAGCCGCCTGCTAGCTACACGCAAGATCGCGCGCCCGCTGATGAACCGATCGCGGAACCGCCCCAGCCCGCTGCCGCACCAACGCTTGCTCCGGCAAGCCCCGCCACCACAACTAGCCCCGCCGGCACTGAAGTAACGGCTCCGCCGCCAGTCACCGCGCCTCCCGCCGCCGCACCGACGAGCTCGCTCCATCATCACAAAGCGTCGAAGCGTCGTACATTGCCGCTCGACTACCACCTCAGCCCACCTGCACTCATCGGCGTCTCTTCAGAGGCCCTCACGCTGGGTGTGCCCGCGATCGAATTGCGCGACGTTTATTCGCGTAACGAGATCGCAATGTTCGGCGTCACGCAGGCGACCGAGGTGCGCGTGCCCGTCCTGAACTTCTTGTTCTGAACAAACGCGCGTCGCCGCTAGATGTGACTGGCGTCGCCCGGTATTAGTGGTGCTAGTCTCTTAGGTTGCGGCTAATCTCAGCCGTCCATCCCATCGGGATTAGACGACAAACATGGCACAGCCTGCTCCGCAGAAGCCCGCCGTGGCGGCGCCTCGCACGAAGAAAGCCGACGACCCGGCACTCGGTAAAGTCATTGCCGGGCGCTACCGCCTCGAAGCCCGCGTGGGTGAAGGCGGCATGGGCATCGTGTACCGCGCACGTCACGTGCTCATCGATCGCGTCGTTGCGGTGAAGCTGATTCGCCCTGACCTTCGCGGCGAAACTCACCTGCGCGCGTGGATGTTGCGTGAGGCGCGCGCCGCCAATCGCGTCGACCACGCTCACATCATCGATATCCACGATATCGGCGAGACGGACGACGGCGAGTTGTACCTCGTGATGGAGTACCTCGTCGGGGTCGCGCTCTCGAACGAGCTGGCGCACGGCCCCATGCCCCTGAACCGCGGCGTGGATATTTTGGAGCAAATGGGCGCGGCCCTTTCCCGTGCTCATGACTTGGGCGTGGTGCACCGCGATCTGAAGAGCGACAACATCCTGCTCACCCACCGCGGCGGCCGTAAGGACTTCGTCAAGATCCTCGATTTCGGGCTGGCGGCTCTGGCCCACGATCCACGCCTCGCGCCCAAGGGCGCGGTATTCGGCACGCCTGAGTACATGTCGCCCGAGCAGGCCCGTGGCGAGCAAGCAGGTCCCCATTCCGATTTGTACGCCTTGGGCGTGCTCTTCTTCGAGATGCTGACTGGGCAATTGCCCTTCCGCGCAGGGGACCGCGACACCCTGCTGGAAATGCAGCGCACGGCGCCTGCGCCTCGACCGACCAGCATCCGTAAGGACTGTCATCCCGTAGCCGAGCGCATCGTGCTCCGGCTGCTGGAGAAGGATCCTCGCAAGCGTTACCGCGATGGGCATCATCTCCTAGAAGAGTTGAAAGCGTTGCAGCGCTCGCTGCCCAGCGCTTCTTGGGAGAAGGAAGGGACCGGGGACGCTCAGCCCCCTGCGCCCCCTCCGCCTCCCGCGCCGCGCACGCCCAGCGTGGTGGAGTGGGCTGCGCGCGCCGGCCTGTTCGCACGCATGGTCGCTCGCGCCTACCCATCTGGGAACGCAGCGCCGGATGTGGCTCAGGCACTCGCCACGCTGTGGGACTTGGCAGCCAAAGCCAGTGGCTTAGAGGGTGAAGTCGCCAGCCACACCCGCAAGCTGGAGGCGCTCGAGCGTCGGGGTCGCGCGCTACGCGCGGAAATCGGCCGCAAAGTAGAAGAGCTCGCTCACGAAGAGTCGCGCGTGCTGCGCGAGGCCGCCGCGTATGGCGAAGAAGAAGAGGCGGCACGCCGCGAGCTTGGCCGCGCCGAGCAAATCGCAGAAGAGCGCGTGGCACATGCCGATCGCGCCGATCGCGCGGGCGCTGGGACGCGCGCCATTTACGAACAAGCGGGCGCCGCGCACGCCATGGTCGAGGCGCAGCGTCAGTGGCTCAAAACTCGCGAAACACGCCGTACCGGTCGCGAAGCCTCCGCCGCGGACTTGCGCCGGCAGATTGAGGAGTTGCGTGGGCAGCTCGCGCGCTACGCGGAAGCCTTGGAAGAGGATTTGGCAACTGGCCGCGAAAAGGTAGCCGGTCGCGCGCGCGAAGGGCTCAAGTACGAGAAGAGCTTCTCGGAAGCTTCAAACGTGCTGATGACCCACCTCAAGGGCAAGCCCGAGTGCCGGGAGCTCATGAACGAGCTGCTCGCCGGCTCCGGCGGGCACGAACCCAACCAACCAACTCCTCCCGGTCCGTCTCGCAGCGCTGAAGTGTGAACCAACAGCGGCTTCGCATCGCCGGTGCGGTCCACCTCGCACCTGGCGAGACGACGCGCTTCGAATTCGAGCGCGGAGGCGAGCTACTGGAAGGCTTCTTGCTGCGGCACGCTTCAGGCTACTTCGCGTACCTGAACCGCTGCCCTCATTGGTCGGTGGACTTGGACATGGGTGACGGCCGCTTCTACGCAGAAGACGTGGATCGCATCTACTGCAAGAACCACGGCGCGCTGTTCCGGGTGTCCGATGGCATGTGCGACCACGGGCCCTGCTTGGGCAGGGCGCTGCACTCTTTCGCAGTCGCGCTCGACGGCGACGACGCTTGGGTTACCCTGCCCGTCGAACCATGAAAGCTAACTTCGTCAGCATCGGCGCGGCCTGTGCCGCCGTGGGCGTCATGCTGGGCGCATTTGGCGCCCATGCGCTGCGCGGCAGCGTCGGGGAAGCGGGGCTCGCATTGTGGGAAACAGCCACCCGCTACTGGTTCATTGGCGCGCTCGGCACGCTCGGGTTCGGCTTGTTTAACAGCCAGCGCGCGTCCAGTCCCGTCCCTGGTTGGTTGCTTCTGCTGGGTAGCACCCTCTTCTCGGGAAGCTTGTACGCCTTGGCGCTAGGCGGCCCGAGAATCCTGGGCGCGCTGACCCCGTTCGGGGGGCTGGGGCTAATCCTGGGGTTTTCGAGCTTTGCGTGGGCCGCGCGCGGGCGCTCGTAAGCCAAAAATCGCAAGAAACTTGGGTCGAGGGGCCCCTTTGGTGTCTACCAGTGGTGGACAACTATGCCTGCCCTGTCGTCGCACCCCCTACCTCGGGAGCACCTGTCGGAGCGCACGCGCGGCATTCGCGTCACGCCAGTGCCCTCGGTTGCGGCGCCCAAGTCGAAACAGCGGCCGCGCGCGCCGCTCCTCGCCGGCCGATACGCGATCAGCCGTTACCTAGACAAGGGCGGAACGTCGAAGGTCTACGTCGGCTGGGATCAGATGACCAAGGAGGAAGTCGTCATCAAGATCCTGACCGACGATGCAGCCCGCTGCGACGTGCTCCGCGGACACTTCTTGATCGGATCGCGAGCCGCGTTGGCCGTCCGCCATGACAACGTGGTCAAAACACTCGCGGTGCGCGATCCAAACCCGGGCACGCCATACATGGTGATGGAGCTGCTGCGTGGCGAGTTGATGGCCGATTTGTTGGGGCGAAAGCCGCAGCTGCCAGGGCGCGCGGTGCTGGCCCTTGCCGCTCAAGCCGCCGCTGGCCTGTCAGCGCTGCATTCCCAAGGGATCGTGCACTGCGACATCAAGCCGGACAACTTGTTCCTGACTTCAACGAACGCCGCGACCGGGCTAAAGATCCTGGATTTCGGCTTGGCCGAGGTCGAGGGACAGGGGGTCGTGGGCGAGGTGCATGCCGTCCGCGGCACAGCGCAATACATGGCGCCGGAACAAGTTTTGGGTGACCCCGTCGATGCACGTACGGATGTTTACGCGCTCGGGGTCGTAATGTTCCGCATGCTGACGGGTCAGCTTCCGTTCGACCTGAAGGTCAGCACCACACTGCTGCGTCATCAGCTGTTTTCGCCGACGCCGCCGCCCTCTTGGCTGTGCGACGACCTCGACCCCAGCATCGAAAACATCGTGCTCAAGGCCATGCGCAAGAACCCCCTGAACCGCTACGCCTCCGCGCTCGAGCTAGCGATGGATCTCGAGCTCGTCTTGGACGGGCACGAGCCGTTGAACTCGTTCGAATTGCGTGCGCCCGACGTATACACGCCACAGAGTGCTCTCGGTGAGCAGGCCGCGCTGTTGTTGGGGAGCGCCTAGCGCAGCCGCGCGATCAAGCGGGCAGTTTCGCGAGTAAGAACGACTTCAGCTTTACCAGGTTCCGCTCGTCGCGAGTGAAGCTCGGGGTAGCGTAGCCGTCCGCCCATTCGCGGACTTCACGGACGAAGTCGGCGCGCACGGCGGGGTCCGCCAAGATGGCGCTCACCGTGCGCCCGCGTGCAGCGCTTTGATCGAGCGTGGCGACATACTTCGGGAGGCGACCGTACTCGGCACCCAAGAACTCCTGAATCAGCTCGGCGTCTTGGGCGAGACGCGCCAGGCTGCCGGTCGAATCCAGCGCAAGCGCGTCAGGCGCCTCCAGCTTCACCGTTTCAGCCGCTGCGCGCAGCACGAATGCGTCGTCGATGAAGCCGAGATCCTCGAGACCGTCGGGGATCAGATCGAGCGATTTGAACAGATAGTTGAGCGCGGCGGTCGAGCGCCGCTCGGCGCTCTCCGGCGCGCCCGCTTCGAGCACCGATGCCAAGGCCCGTGCGTCCTCCGCGAGCGAGCGAAGCCAAATCGGGAAAGCGTCGAGACAACGAGATTCGAGCGAGGCCATGGGATTTCCCGCTCTATCAAGGCCAGTGCCAGCTGTAAAGCAACGCAGCTATCGTTGCCTCACCTGACTGGCTCGGCCAGCGGCACTGGGGGCGGGCACAGCACGCGCAACGCGTTGTCCGCGAAGAGCTTCTGAATCGCGCTCGCCTCGAAGCCGGCGCGGCTCAACGCAGCGCTGAGGACGGGAAAACGACTGGCATTTGCCAGCTCACTCGGCGGGCGGATATCGCCCTCGAAATCAGAACCAATCGCCACGTGCTCCGGGCCCGCAACTTGAGTCAGGTGCTGAACCTGGGCCACTACATCTTGCAGCGTTGCGCGTCGGCCGCGCGCCAAGAATGGGCCGTGAAAATTCACTCCGATGACGCCGCCCGTTGCAGCAATGCGGCGCACTTGATCGTCCGTGAGATTACGCGGGTGATCGGCCAAGGCGCGCGCGTTCGAGTGCGTTGCCACAACCACCCCACGCAGCTCGGCTGCGAGCTCAAGCACATCACCCAGCGCGCGGTCCGAAGCGTGCGATACATCCAGCAGCAGGCCGAGCGCGAAGGCTTGGCGCACGAGCGCACGACCGCGTTCGGTCAGACCGTAAGGCTTGGGCTGGGCATCGCCCGAAGAACTCGCCAATTCATTGGCGTACGTGTGCACCAAGCCAACAACGCGCAAGCCCCGACTCGCCCAAAGGGCGAGCGCGTTCGGATCAGATGCCAAGGGGCCCGCCCCCTCGAACGCGAAGAACGTACGCACGAGGCCCGGATCGGCATTGCAACCGGGGGGCGCGAAGGGCGGGGTACGGAGCAGCGCCTGGCTGACGCGCGCATACGACCGCTCGAGATCCTCGAGCCGCGGCCCGTCCGGCGACGCATCACGCGGGATGAACAGCGGCAACACAACCCCAGTAACCCCACCGCTGCGCATTGCGCGCGGCGAGAACTGACCGTCGCCCGCAGCAAAGGCCTTACCCTTGAAGTTGAATTGATAAGAAAGGTCGACGTGTAGGTCGACCACGGGAAAGGTCGGTGCGGCCGGCTCGCGCGCCGCCAGGGGCGGGCCAACGGCGCTGAGCGCAATGACCAGGGAGCCGCCTAAACGAGTAACTTTGGACAACGCCCGTTCAGGTTAGGCGAAAGCCGGCCTTCCCCGCTGCCAAATCAATACCGAGTGGCCCCGGATGAGACGCTTTTGCTCAAGCTGCGGCCAATGTGGCCGTTCGTTCCATGCCAGGGCCCAATGTCAGCAGCAACCAGCCAAAGCCCGCCTTCTTCCGAGCGCCGCAGTAGCCGACGGAACGCGGGCGTTCGACGCATTCTGTTCGTCGATGACGACGAGTTGATCCTGCGCAGCATCGAGCGCGTGCTGAAACGCCACGCACAGGACGCGGGCTGGGAGCTGCACTTCGTTACCGACGGTGAAACCGCGCTAACGCGGCTCGAACAAGCGGACTTCGACGTGATCTTGGTGGACGGGCACATGCCGCGTATGAGCGGCCCATCGCTGCTGCGTCGTGTACGCGAGACGAACCCCGGGATCGTGCGCATCCTACTCTCGGGAAACACGAGCCTGGATGTGCTGCGCACGGCGCTGCCGCTCGCGCACCAATTCATCGCCAAGCCGTGTGATACGCAACTGTTGAAGACAACGCTGGACAATGCCTGTGCGCTGCGCAGCATTCTAACCCAACCCGAGCTTCGACAAATGATCGGCGGCAGCAACGAGCTACCCTCGGCGCCGCGTACTTATGTGGAAATCACGAACGCGCTGAGCAATCCGCACTCCAGCTCGCGCACGGTCGCCGACATCGTCGAGCGAGACATCGCCATCTCTTCACGCGTGATCCAGCTCGTGAGCTCGGGCTTGTACGGTCTACCGCGCCAAGTGAGCTCGATCGGCGGAGCCGTCGCGTTCTTGGGCATTGAGGTGATCAAGGCTATCGTACTGTCCATCGAAGTATCGAAAATGTTCCCGGTTTCGCAGGCGATTCCGGATTTTTCGATCGACGCGCTGCAGAAGCGTTCACTCGCAGCAGCAGAGCTTGCCAAGCGGCTCTTGGGATATGAAGCCGGGGGTGAAGCGGTCATGATCGCCGGCATGCTGCAGGACTTGGGACAGTTGGTCTTTGCCGCGCGCGCACCGCAGCGCTTTGCGATTGCGCTCTCCACGAGCGCGCGCAGCAAAATGCCGCTGTACGAGGCCGAGCTCGAGTTGTTCGGGGCGACGCACGCCGAGGTCGGAGCGTACTTGCTCGGGCTGTGGGGCTTACCTACGAAGATTGTGCAAGCGGTGGCGAACCATTTGGAGCCAGTCTCCAGCGGGCGCACGCTGGACGCGAACGCGGCGTTGTACGTCGCCAACTTGCTCTCGGCAAATCCCGACGTTGCCGCGTTGGATGAAGTCCCTGCGCGCACCATCGCCATCGACCTAAGTTATCTGCGATCCATCGGTGTCGCGCACCAACTCGAAGACTGGCGTCGCGTCGCGCGTGACCTGGCGGGCCGCGGTAGCGCCCCAGCGCGCCTCGCTGCCAGGGCATAGTCCTTCAGTTTCGGATCGTCAGGCGGACGCGCGAAACTAGGCGTTCTTCCACTTGATGTTGCAGCCGATGCTGGGGATCTGATCTTGCGTCGGCGCTTTGCCGGCAAACAGCGCTTCGAGCGCAGCACGCGCGTCCGCGCCAGTAACGGGAACGTCATTTTGCGGCCGAGCGCCGTCGAACTGGCCGCGGTAAGCCAACCTGCCCTGCGCGTCGAAGATGTACAGGTCCGGCGTGCACGCCGCGTCGAATGCGCGGGCTACCGCTTGCGATTCGTCATACAAGTACGGAAAGACGTAGCCGGCTTCCTTCGCTTCTTCGGCCATTGCAGGAGGGGCGTCCGCAGGGTACGCGACCGCGTCATTGGAGCTCACCGCTACCATCACGGCGCCTCGCTCCTGACAAAAGCGCCCGAAGTCAGCAATGCCCGAACGGATGTGCTTCACGAACGGACAGTGGTTGCAGATGAAGAACACGACGGAGGGCTTACCGAGTAGCGTTGACGACGCGATCAGGTTGCCGCTCACTGCATCGGGGAGCGAAAATTCCGGCAGTTGAGTGCCGAGTGCCAGCATACGAGAGGGGGTTCGGGCCATGACTCGCAAAGCCTAGAGCCTCACGGTTCAGCCGTCGACCGGGCCCGCAAACCGCCGACAAAAGCAGACGCGCCGCAGCCTGCACAGCAACCTGGCCGGTTTGACGACCGGGATCTCGAGACGTTCACTTCATGGCGGAGGCTGCACCTTATTGGGCAACGTCGCAAAGCCCTCGAAGTCGTCGCGCTGATACAGGAATGCGTAGGCGGCACGGCTAGAGAGCACGCGCTTGATATAGCGGCGAGTTTCCACGAACGGAATGAGCTCCACCCAGAGGTCGAAATCAGCGTTGGGGCGCTCGTGCAGCCAGCGCTTGGGATTGTTCGGACCCGCGTTGTAGGCCGGAATTGCCAAGAGCGGGTTTTCGGGAAACGCTGCGGCGTACTTGGCTAGCACACTCGAACCCAGCGCCACGTTGACGCTGGGCCGCTTGAGCGACGCACGGTCCGACGGCAGCCCGAGAGGGCGCGCCATGCTCTTGGCCGTAGGCAGGATCAATTGCATCAAGCCGTACGCATCCGCCGGGCTTTCGGCGTCCGGATCGAACGCAGACTCTTCACGCATGATGGCGTAGATCAAAGCCGGATTCTGAGCGGTGCGCTTGGCCTCACGCTCCACGATTTCGTGGTAGGGCGCGGGGAAAGCCAACTTCCACGCAGCCACCCAATCGTCCGCCGGCCAGTTCGAAGGCGCGGCAGACAGCGCTCGCCGCGCTGCCGCATGGGATAGCTTCACGGAACCCGCCTGCGCGTACAGCTTGGAGAGGCCCCAGAGGATCTCGGGACGAGAGCTATCCGCCAAGCCGAGCGCATCCAACTCACGCGCCGCGTCGTCCAAATCCCCGACGCCAAATAGCTCCAACGCGCGGCCGAAGCCCGGTCCCGAGAACTCCGGACGGCTCGTGATCACAACCGGCGCGCTGGGCACCGCCGAAAGGGCCACGCCCAGCGCCGCCTTGGCTCGCTCCGCGTCCGTTCCGCTCAGCACGGTGTATGCGCAGAGCATGTAGTACGAGAGGGGGAAGTCGCGAATCAGCGCCTCGTACTCGCTCAGCGCGCGCTCCCCTTCGCCTGTGGCGGCGATCGCCCGAGCGTGAAAGTATCGCTCACGCCCGGCAAAGTCCGCGGCGCGCGCCCCCGTGCTGTATTTGTTGTCGAGCACGCGCTCGAGCACGCGCGCCGCGCCCTGAAAGTCTTGTTTGTCCAGGCGGCGCAAGGCCAAGCGAAACGAGCCTTCCACCACCATGTCGCCGTCCGGATAGTCGTCGGGCAGCGAACTGAGGAGCTCGGTGAAGCGCGCTTCGACGCCGAGCTCAAGATAAGACAGCGCCCCATACAGGCGCGCGTCGTCCGCGAGTGAGCTCTTCGGCGAGTCCTGCTCGAGCGCTGCAAAGCGCTTGACCGCAAGCATGTGCTCGCCGTCGCTAGCGGCCGCCTTCCCAGCCATGAACTGCGCGCGCGCTCGCAAATCGGGGTCAGTGCACTGATTCAAGAGCGCCTCGAACACCTCCCCCGCCCGATCATACGTGCGCAAAGAGGCTAGGGTTTTCCCCAGTAAGAACTGCAACTCGCAGCCCGTGGTGCTCTTGCGCTCACTCTCCGGCAACCCGCTGAGCGCTTCGTCCACAACGGCACGCGCGTCCGTGAAATGACGTGCCTCGACCAGCGCCCGGGCCTGCTCCAAGCGCTCCGCGCTGCTGCGCGCGGTGCGCGTGCTACGCACGGCTTCAGGAAGTGCCGCGAGCGCGCGCGCTTCGTTGGCGCGTGCCGCTAGCAACGTGGCGCGCGACGCGCTGAGTTCATTCTGAATGTGCCTCGATAGCTCGAGTGCCTGTAGCAACTCCGCAGTATGGTCGGCGCCGGCCAGCCCGGGCTCGAGCAACAGGTTCGCAAGTCGCACTTCAATCTCGGCGCGCTCGCCACCGGCCGCCACTGTCGCGAGCACGCGGCCATAGGCCGTGATCGCGACACCGCGATCGCCGCGCAAGCGGGCAGCTTCGGCCAAGACCGGCCACTTGAGGCGCGCAACCGGTTCATCATCGGGAACCGACGTCACGCTACCTGCCACCTCCTTGACCCGCCCCAGAGCGGACAGGGCACGCGCCTCGGCAACTCGAGCGTAGTTGGTCAGCGGTGAGCTACCTGCGCTCACCCGTCGATACGCCGAGAGCGCAGGCCCGAACCCCGAGCCTTGTTCGTACAGGCGGCCCAGCAGAAAATCGTAGCGGAAGCGTTGCTCAGCGGGTGGCGGCGCCTTTTCCAGAATACTTTCCAGCTCATGCGCCGCCGCTGCAGGAGCGCCGCTGTCCAGCAACGCGGCGACGCCGCTGAGCATGGGCAAGGTAAGCAGCGGGCGAAAGTCGCTCAGCGAAAAGACAGTGCTCGGCACGGGCACGCTCAAAGCGGCGGCCGGAGCTACGCGGAACGGAGGGACCTTGGCGGCTGGCCCTTCCGGAACTTGACGCGCCTCGCAGTACAGCAGCAGTGCCGAAAGCGGGATCGCTACCCAAGCCAAACTACTTTTCGACATCAGCCACGACGCATTGAGAAGTGACGAGCGGTCCACTGCTCGGCAGCAGCTTCTTCATCGGAACGCTCCTGGCTTGCGGCACATTCCGCGCGAAACGCGCCGCGGTGCGCGTCTATCGCCTTGGCCTCATTGCTCGCGACGCCCAACGCGCGACGCGCCAGAACTTCGGCCGCCACCTCAGTGGCGTGCAAGTCGCGAGCACGCTGCTCACGCTCAGCCTTGTCTCGCAGATCGGCGTTGGCGCCCTTGCGCCAATCATCTTCGACCTGAAGCTCGCCGGCGCGCATCAGCCCTTCATTCAGGCGAGCGTGCTCGGCCTGGGCTACCGCGCAAATGCTTTGCTGCGTGCTGACGCGGCTCGCGACGGCGCCGAGCTCGGCCCGCGCGGCCTGTGTCGTGCGCGCCGCCCTCTCGTTCACCGCTGCCGCGCGCTGGTCGACCCGCTGATGGCGAAGCCAATGCAGGGCGTCAAAAGGATAACGGTGGCGCACCAGGGCAGTGTAGCAAAGCCAGAGCGTGCCAGCGCGCGACGTTCAACTAATTGCAATTACTTGGCTATTCGCCTTCGGCGGAGCGCGAGTGCCATTCTTGGAGGCTCTTCACGAGCTCCCCGCGCTTGGCCAGCAGCGAGCTCACTTCGAGCGCATCGACCGCCGCGGCACCGGCCGCCATGGTCGTAAAGTACGGCACATTGGAGAGCAGCGCGTTCCGGCGAATCGAGTAGCTATCCGCGATCGCTTTGGCGCCTTGCGTCGTGTTGATCACGAGCTGCACGCGCGCATCGTGGATGGCATCCACGACGTGGGGCGAGCCCTCCAGCACCTTGTTCACGCGCTCCACCGGGATGCGAGTGCGCGCAATTGCGGTGGCGGTCCCTCCCGTAGCCATGATCGAGAAGCCCAGGTTGCGCAGCCGGCGCGCGACCTGACACGCCAGCTCCTTGTCGTCATCCTTCACGCTGATGAAGGCGACGCCGTGGTCGGGCAAACGCACGCTGGAGGCCGCGAGCGACTTGCTGAACGCGAGCGCGAAGCTGCCGGCGATACCCATCACTTCACCGGTGGAGCGCATCTCGGGGCCGAGGATGGTGTCGACGCCCGGGAACTTTTGGAACGGAAACACCGACTCCTTCACCGCAACGTGCATCGGCAGCGCGCGGTCAAAGACGTTCAGCTCATCCAGCGTTTTCCCGACCATGACCTTGGCCGCAATCTTGGCCAACGGCCGACCCGTGGCTTTGGCGACGAACGGCACCGTGCGCGAAGCGCGCGGGTTGACCTCGAGCACGTATACTTCCCGGTCTTTCACGGCGAACTGCACGTTCATCAGGCCAACTACGTGCAGCTCCAAGGCAAGCTTTTTGGCTTCGTCCTCGATGCGTGCCACGACCTCGCTGTCTAGCGTGTGCGGTGGCAAGACGCTCGTCGAGTCACCCGAGTGCACGCCAGCTTCCTCGATGTGCTGCATCACGCCACCGATCACAGCGCGCTTGCCATCACACACGACGTCGACATCTACCTCGGTCGCGTTCTTGAGGAATTGATCGATGAGTAGGATCTGCGAGCCGCCCTCCTCGCGCGCAGCGTCGATGGCGAGCTGCACGTAGGCATCGAGCTCGGCATCTGACCAACAGGTCATCATGGCACGGCCGCCGAGCACGTAGCTGGGCCGCACCAAGACAGGAAAGCCGATCTCAGTTACGATCTTGCGTGCCTCTTCGATCGAGCGAGCAATCCCCGCGCGCGGTCGCTTCAGGCTCAGCTTCGTGAGCAGCGCATCGAAGCGCTCGCGGTCTTCAGCACGGTCAATCGCGTCCGCGGTCGTGCCCAGCAGCTTGATGCCTGCGCGCTCGAGCGGGACACTCAACTTCAGCGGCGTTTGGCCGCCGAATTGTACGATGACGCCGAGCAGCTCACCCTTGGAGGCCTCCTCGCGACAGATGGCCAGCACGTCTTCTAGGGTGAGGGGCTCGAAATAAAGGCGGTCGGACGTGTCGTAATCGGTCGACACGGTCTCCGGATTACAGTTGACCATGATGGTCTCGAGCCCGAGCTCACGCAGGGCGAAGACCGCGTGACAGCAGCAATAATCGAACTCGATACCCTGACCGATGCGGTTCGGGCCACCACCGAGGATGATGACCTTCTTCTTATCGGAGACGTCCGCCTCTGATTCGGTCTCGTACGTAGAATACAGGTAGGGAGTCTTCGCAGGGAACTCCGCCGCGCAGGTGTCCACCCTCGCGAACACGGCGCGCACGCCCAGCTTGTCGCGCAGCTTGAAGATCTCTTCCGGTGCTTGGTTGCGCAACGCACCGAGCTGCACGTCGCTGAAGCCGAGCCGCTTGCTCTCACGCAACAAGTCCGCGTCCAGCGCGGGCGCGTTCTTGATCTTTTGCTCCTGCTTCACGATGCGCTCGAGCTGAGCCAAGAACCACGGGTCGATACCGGTGATCTTGTTCAGGCGCTCCGTGGAAATGCCGTGGCGCAGCGCATCGCCCACGTAGAACAGCCGTTCTGCGGTGGGGACACGTACCGCCTTTTCGAGCGCGGCCCATAGCTCATCGCCCACGGGCGGGGGTAACGTGGGCTTCGGCTTCGCGAGCGGCGGCGCGTCATGCGCCAAATCGCGCGTCACGTCCGGCGAGAACTTGAGGTTGCGGTAATCGATACGGTCGAACAGGCTGACGAAGCCGGCTTTGCCCGTTTCGAGCGAGCGAGCCGCCTTCTGCAGCGCTTCCGGGAAGGTGCGGCCAATCGACATCGCTTCGCCGACGCTCTTCATTTGCGTGCCGAGACGCGCGTCGGAGCCCGGGAACTTCTCGAACGCGAAGCGCGGCCACTTCACGATTACGTAATCGATGGTCGGCTCGAACGCGGCGCTGGTGCCAGTGATGTCGTTCTCGAGCTCATCGAGCGTGAAGCCCACCGCAAGCTTGGCGGCGATCTTCGCGATTGGGTACCCGGTTGCTTTCGAGGCCAACGCACTCGATCGTGATACGCGCGGGTTCATCTCGATCACGAGCACGCGGCCCGTCTTCGGGTCGATCGCGAACTGCACGTTCGAGCCGCCGGTCTCGACACCAATCTCGGTCATCACGGCGCGCGCTGCGTCGCGCAGGCGCTGAAATTCCCTGTCCGTGAGCGTCATCGAGGGCGCGACCGTGATCGAGTCGCCGGTGTGCACGCCCATCGGATCCAGGTTCTCGATCGAGCAGATGACGATGAAGTTGTCCGCGGCGTCGCGGATCACCTCCAGCTCGTACTCCTTCCAACCGATCAAGCTCTCTTCGACCAGCACCTGGTGCGTGGGTGACTGGAGCAGCGCCCAGTCCAGTTTGGGGCCGAGCTCATCGGCGTTCTCGACGACCGCGCCGCCGGAACCGCCCATGGTGAAGCTGGGCCGTAGAATCACGGGGTAGCCGGTCTTTTCCACGACCGCGAGCGCCTCGGCGAGGTTTTCACAATGCGCAGAGACGGGCGACTCCAAGCCAATCGCCGTCATCGCATCCTTGAACAGAATGCGATCCTCGGCTTTGCGGATGGCATCGACCTGCGCGCCAATCAGGCGCACGCCGTGCTTGGACAGCACACCCTTATCGTGCAGTTCCAGCGCGAGGTTCAGCGCGGTTTGCCCGCCGAGCGTTGGCAGCAGCGCATCGGGACGCTCACGCTCGATGATCGCGGAGACCGTCTCGACGGTGAGCGGCTCCACGTACGTGCGCCTGACCAACTCTGGGTCGGTCATGATCGTCGCCGGGTTCGAGTTAACGAGCACGACGTCGTATCCGAGCCCAGTGAGCGCTTTCGCCCCCTGGGTTCCGGAGTAGTCGAATTCGCAGGCTTGCCCGATGACGATCGGGCCAGAACCAAGGAGTAGAATCTTGCGGATATCGTTCCGACGCGGCATCGAGCAGCGCCCTTAGCACACGCCTGCGCGCGCCTCGCTTTAAAAACCGGCGGCGAAAGAAACGGCGGCAGATCGTCACCTGCCAAGACGCACGCCTGCAACCGCCGCCGTCGCGCGCGATTCCGGCCGCAGCACCCGAGGCGGCCAGACCGGAACAATTGAGGAGCTTTGCGCGTCCCAGGGCCACCCACCAAAACCCGGCTCGCGGGCTGACTCAACGGCCGCCGTGATAGCCAGCGATGGAAACACGAATCCAGCGGCGCCGAAGGCTTGACGAGCATCTAAGGTTCGTTCATAAGTCCGCCCCCCGGCCCCTTTTGCGGTTCTCCGCACGCCG